>CAXTFX010000096.1:0-11929 GCA_964243185.1 uncultured Chthoniobacterales bacterium | reverse complement strand
ACGTCGAGGCCCGGCTGTCCATCTTCCTGCCGCAAGGGTGAGAGGGGACGGCGGAAGACGTAAAGACGCGGAGACCAGCGAAGCAAAACCCGGCGGCCCCATCGTCCCCACTCTTTCTCCGCGTCTCCCCGTCTCCGCCTCTTTCCGTCTTCCACTTTGCGCCCCTCCGCCACCCGGATATCGTCGGCGGGTCGTCTTCGCCATGCCCGCCGCCCGGACCAGCGCTGCCAAGCGCAAGCTTTCCCGCCCCGCGCGCTTTCCGGCCCAGCGCGGGCTGGCCTTGGGCGCGCCCGGCGAATTTTTCGACCTGCGGGCGGTCTTTGACCGGCTCCACGCCCGGTATTTCCGCCGGTCCGCGACGCTGGACGGTTACACCATCACCTGGGGTCGGCGCCGGCGGTTGCCCCCGCGGGAATACTTCATCTTCGGCTCCATCCAGGAGGAGGACCGGCTCATCCGCATCCATCCCGGCCTGGACGCGCCGTGGGTGCCGGGGTGGTTCCTGGAATACGTCGTTTACCATGAGATGCTTCACGCCGTCGTCCCCGACGAGTTCCTGCCCGCCGGCCGGCGGCGCGTCCACACCCCGGAATTCGAGCGTCGGGAACGGCTCTTCCCCCACTACCACAAGGCCCGGTGCTGGGAGGACGAGAACCTGACGCGCTTTCTGCGGTAAGATGGGAGCTCCCCGTGCAACCCGGCCGCGACGCCGCGCCCAAGTCGGAGCACAGTCCGCCAGATGAAATTTCACCGCCGCCGGCGCACCGCGCCCGTCATCACCATCGTTTCGCTGATCGACATCCTGACGATCCTGCTCATCTTTTGCATCGTCACGACGACGTTCAAGACGCAGGACCAGGCCGTGCAGATCAACCTGCCGGAGTCCAAGACGGCCGTCGAAAAGCAGGCCGAAGCCAACCCCGCCATCCTCGCCATCGCCAAGGACGGGGCCGTTTACCTGGAGGGCAAGACGATCACGATGGAGGAGGTGGGCGCGTCCGTGAAGAAGATCCAGGAGGCCAAGCGTCCCGTGGGTTTGAAGGTGGACGAAGACGCGCCGGTGAAGCGGATGTTCGAGGTGTTGGACTCGCTGAAGCTGGCCGGCGTGCAGAGCCTGCCGGCGTTCACGCGGGAAAAGAGCCGGTGAAGAAGAGGGTGAAAGGATAAAGGGCGGAGTTTCGCCCGCGACATCCTTTTCCTTCCCCCCGGCATCCATCCTTCAACCCTCCACCTTCATCCTTTCCTAATGGCCACCGACGAAGTCGCCCCCGCCACCGAAACTCCCCCCGCTCCCAAAGCCGCCCCCGCTGGCGAGGGTCGGGTCCTGCCCGTCGTCAAATACGATGACCCCGTCCTGCGCCGGCCCGGCCGGCCCGTGGACGAGGTGGATGCCGAATTGCGCGGGTTCGCCGCCGACATGCTGGCGACGATGTATGCCGCCCACGGCGTCGGCCTGGCCGCCCAACAGGTCGGCGTCCCGCGGCAGGTCACGGTCGTGGACGTCTCGGTCGTCAACCAGGAGGAGCGCCCCAGCGGGATGTTCGTCGGCGGGGTGGCCGTGGACCCGCTGGGGTTTATGCCCATGATCCTGCTCAACCCGCGCGTGGATCCCGTCGGCCCCGAGCGGGAAACGGCCAGCGAGGGATGCCTGTCCTTCCCGGACATCCACGGCGACGTGCGCCGGCCCGCGCGGGTCCGGGTGCGCGCGCGGACGCTCGACGGCCCCGAGCTGGATTTCGAGGCCACGGGGCTCCTGGGCCGCGCCATCCAGCACGAGACCGACCACCTCGGCGGCGTGCTCTTCATTGACCGCATGAACCGGGCGGCGCGCGTCGCCCTGTCGGGCAAGCTCAAGCGGCTGCAACGGGAAACGCGGGAGGGATGACCGCCGCGTAGCCCCGCGCCGCCAACCCCGCCAGCACCAGCTCCAGCCCCTGCACGTTGGGCCGTTCCCCCCGCGGCCCGCGGTGGCCCTCGTGGAGCAGGAGGATGGCGCCCGGCCGGACGCCCGCCAGCACCCGGACCGCCGCCCGCGCCGGGTCGTGGCCGTTCACCCCGTCAAAACCCCGCGCCGACCAGCCGGCGTGACGCATCCCGCGCGCGGCCAGCGCCGGGGCCAGGAACGGGTTCTGCATCCCCACGGGCGGGCGGAACCAGCCGCCGTCTCCCCCCAGCGCCTCCCGGCCGCGGTCAATCTCGCGCCCGACCCGCCGCGGGCCGAAGCCCCAGAACCATGCGCGGGAATGCGTCTCCGTGTGGTTGGCCACGCCGTGCCCCCGCGCGCGGATGGCGGCCACCAGGGCGGGGTATTGGCGGGCGCGTCGCCCGACGAGGAAGAACGTCGCCCGCGCCCCGCGCTGGTCCAGCAGGTCGAGCATCCGCGGGCTGTCCTCCGGGTCCGGCCCGTCGTCAATGGTCAACCAGACCTCCCGCCGCCCGCCCGCGTCGAACCGGGTAACGACCGGCCCGAGCCACGCGCAGCCCGGCTTGAACACGGCGTAAGCCGTGAGCAGGTGCGTGGCGAACGGCACCCCCAGGGCCGCCGCGGGCGACCAGGGCCAGACGAGGGGCGCGGCCAGCGGGAGGACGAGCGAGCCGCCCAGGAGAAAATGACGAGCGACGAGGGACGACCGAGTCTGCGAGATCGCCGCAGGCAAATGATGAATGGCAAAGGGTTTTTGACGACGCTCCTGCCTCGGGGTTCCACCTGCGTCATTCGTCATTCGTCATTTCGGCGGAGCCGGTCACCTCCCGTTCAACGGGTCGCTCACCGTGCGCTCCACCACCTGCCGGCCGTCGGGCAGCGTGATGATCCGCATCTTCGAGCGCGGGTCCACCGAAGCGGGCAGCGGCGCCGGCGTCGCGCCGGAGCGGGGCGAATAGGTGTCGCCCGTCACCGGCGCGGCGCGGCGCACGGGGACCCCGCCGGGAGTTATCGCCGCCGGGGACGCCGGACCGACGGGCTGCGCGCGGGGCACGTTGACGCCGGACTGGACGCGCTGCTGCTCGATGATCTCGCGGAGCCGCGCCTGGCGGGCGGCCTCCTCGGCCGCAGCCCCGGCGCTGCCGTCAATGCCGATGACCTGCCCGGTGCGCGGGTCCGTCAGCACGCGGCTGCCGGGGTCCGTCGGCACCACGGGCTGCGCGCGCGCCACCGGCACGGCCGGCCCGCCCATGACCGCCGAGGGCACGGTGGCCACGACGGGGCCGCCGGCGGCGGCAGGGATCGGTTCCCCTGGGTTGAACGGCGGGAGCGGGGGCGCCCCGGCGGCGGTGACGACGGCCTGCGCGCGCGGCGGGGCGTGCAGCGCCAGGGCGGGATAGCGGCCCTTCGTCTCCGGGTTCGCGCTGGCGGCCTGCACCACGTCCACCCAGATGGGCAGCGCCAACGCCGCGCCGTAGCCCTTGGCGGCGATGGTCTGCGGCCGGTCCAGCCCGACCCACACCGCGCAGGTCAGGGAAGTCGTGTAGCCGGCGAACCAGGCGTCGCGGTATTCGTTGGTCGTGCCCGTCTTGCCCGCCGCGGGGACCGTCAACCCGAGGCTTTTGGCGGTCCTGGCCGTGCCCTCGGTGAACACCCGCTGCATCAGGTCCTCCGTCGTGGCCGCCGCGCCCTCGGGCAGGACCCGGGGCGACTCCCGCGGGGCGCGGTAAACGTTACCGCCGTCCGCCGCGTCAATGCGCTCGATGAGATACGGCGCCCGGTAAACCCCCTTGTTCGCCAACGCCGCGTAGGCCCCGGCGACCGCGCGCGGGCTGGCCTCGAACGCGCCGAGTAGCATCGCGGGCACGGCGGGGGACTTCTCCTCCACCAGCCCCAGCCGCGCGGCCAGCGCGTGAACCTCCCCCCGGCCGGCCCATTCGCCGACCCGGATGGTCATCACGTTGCGGGACTGGATCAGGCCCACCTCCGCCGGCGTCGGCGGCAGGTTCTGGCCGTCGGAGTTCGCCGGCTGCCAGTCCGCCGGGGCGTCCTTGATCTCGCCGGGCCGCAGCGGGGCATCGTCCACGAGCTGGAACGGCTGCATCCCCCGCACGAACGCCGCGGCGTAGATGAACGGCTTGAACGTGCTGCCGACCTGCCGTTTGCCGATCCAGGCGCGGTTGTAAACGCTTTCATCGTAGTCCCGCCCGCCGACCATCGCGCGCACGGCCCCGGTGCCGTTGTCCACGGCCACGAGGGCGGCCTGGAGGTAGTCCGGCGTGGCCTGCTCCTCGTTGGGGTCGCGCTTCTCGCCGGGCGGGTGGGCCTTGACCCACTCGGCGTGCGTCGGGTGGTTGTAGCCCTTGGTCGCCTCGATCTTGTCCAGCCGGGTTTCCACCGCGCGCTCGGCGGCCTTCTGCAGGCGCGGGTCAATGGTGGTGTAAATCTTCAGGCCGCCGAGGTCCAGGTCGTCGCCGCCGACGAGGTCGTCCAACTGCGCGCGGACGATGTCCATGAGGTAATCGCGCTGGTTGGCCGGCGGCCGGTTCGGGTTGATGGAAATGCCCTGGAGCTTCGCGGCAGCCGTCTGGCCGGGGCGGATCTTGCCCAGGAGTTCCATGCGTTCGAGCACCAGGTCGCGCTCGCGCAGGGCGGCGTTGAGGTTGCGTAGGGGTGACTTCGTGTTCGGCGCGCGCACGATGCCCGCCAGCGTCGCCGCTTCCCCGAGGGTCAGGTCCTTCGCCCGTTTGCCGAAATACCGCTGGGCGGCCGTCTCGACCCCGTAAACGCCCGCGCCGAGGTAGATGCGGTTGACGTAAGCCTCCAGGATCTGGTCCTTCGAGTGGGATCGCTCAATGCGGACAGCCACCATCGCCTCCAGGAGCTTGCGGTGGAAGGTGCGCCCGGCGCCCAGCGGGAAGGAGTTGCGGGCCAACTGCTGGGTGATGGTGCTGGCGCCCTCCTTGCGCCCGCCCGGGTGGAGCAGGTCGCGGGACACCGCGCGGCCGATGGCCTGGAAGTCCAGCGCGTCGTGCTGGTAGAAGCGCTCGTCCTCCCGCACGACGATGGCGTCGCGGAAATACTGCGACACGTCCTTCAGGGGCACGATGGCGCGGTTGACGTTCTCGATGCGGGTGTAAAGGACGCCGTCCGCGTCGAACACCTCCGAACGCTGGGGAATCTGGGCGACCTTGGCCAGGTCGTAGCCGCCGGCCATCTGGTAGTAAACGAACCCCGCCGTCCCCGCGGCGATGGCGGCCATGAGGAGCACGAGCAGCCCGGTGAAGAAGAAGAACCGGAAAACGCGCCCCAGCCGGGAGCGCGGCTTCCTCGGCTTGCGCCCGAAGAACCGGCCTCGGTGAACGACTGATGCGGGCGGGGAGGGGTCCGGGGGGGCTGCTTCGACGGGCGACGACATGGCGCAAGATAGCGGCGAAGGCGGCGTCCCGGGTAAAGAAAATGGTTCGCGAACGGCGCGCCCGCCGGCCGCTTCAGCCCGGAAAAACCGCTACCGCACCGGCCGCAACCCCGGGCACGATCGGTGCGAAACGGAGTTTGATAACGAGGTGGAGGGGATATTCTCCTTTCGCCACACCGGTCCTTCGGGTCTAAATAGGCCCATGGAGAATACCGCCGTGGTGGCGCCGGAGGACCCGGCACGGGCAAACGCCAATCGCCGGCGCCTGGTCGGCCGTGCCAGCGAGCGGCGCACGCGCATGATCGCGTTTGGCTACTATGGCGGAAAATTCTCCCACCTCGATTTTCTTCTGCCGCTGTTGCCGAATGATTGCACCCATTACTGCGAACCCTTCGGGGGATCCGCGGCGGTGCTGATCAATCGCCCGCCGGCACCGGCAGAAACGTATAATGACCTCGATTCGGAGGTCGCTAATTTCTTCGCCTGCCTGCGGGACAACGGGGACGAGCTGGTGAGGCTCATCGCGCTCACGCCTTTTTCCCGTGAGGAGCTCATCCTGGCGCTCCGGCGTGAACCTGACCTTTCCGCCGTTGAGCGCGCGCGTCGGTTCTTCGTGCGGGCGCGACAGACGCGCACCGGTTTGGCGCAGACTTCCTCCGAAGGGCGCTGGGCGCATTGCGTGCTCACCTCCCGCGCGGGCATGGCCGGAGCGGTGTCGCGCTGGCTGGGCAGCGTGGAGGGGTTGGCGGAGATCGTGCAAAGACTCCAACGTGTGCAGATCGAGAACGCGCCCGCCGTAGAGGTGATAGAGCGTTACGATTCACCCGAGACTTTGTTCTACTGTGATCCGCCTTATGTTCACGCGAGCCGGGGCGACGCTAAAGCTTACGGCTACGAGATGTCTGATCATGAGCATGAGCATCTGGCGGAAGCTCTAAGCCGCATCCGCGGGCGGGCTGCCGTCTCTGGCTACCGCGGAACTTTGATGGACCGTATGTTCCGCGATTGGCCGCGCGTTGATGCGGACGTGCGCCTTTGTGACTCATCCAAGGAGGAGCGGCAGGAGTGCCTGTGGATGAATTATGATCCCTCTTTCAGTTAGATGACTGGAACACTCAACCGGCCCACCGCCAAGCCTGGCAAAAGCTGCTCGCCACCTTGGGGTAATCTCACCGGCATCGCTCCACCGCCACCATGCCCGCCGTCCGCGCCGAAGCCGTCGAGTCCCCCCCTCCCGTCGTTGACCTCCCGCCCGCCTGGCGCCGGCCGCTCGGGTCCTGGCCCTGGGCGGCGGCGATCCTGGGCGGTGGGCTGATGGTCGGGGCGTTCGCGCCGTTCGACGTGGCCGGGCTGGCTTGGGTGGCGCTGGTGCCGCTCATCGCCGCGGTGTGGTGGATCGTGTCCTTCGGGCCGGGGCCGGCGGCGTCGCCGACGGTGGCGGCCCCGGCCGCGCGGTGGCGGCGCGGGGCGGCGTGGGTGTGGCAACGGCCGGGGGCGCGGGCGGCGGCGCTGGGGTATCTTTTCGGGCTGGTGTGCTACGGGGGCGTCTTCTCGTGGCTGACGACGGTGACGGTGGGCGGGACGGTCGCGATCGCCTTTTACTTCGCGTGCTACCCCGCGCTCTGGGCGTGGCTCCTCGGCCGGCTGATCCTCGGCTTGGGGCTGGAGCTGGGGACGGAGCGCGGGGCGCGGCGGGTGGTGCGCTCGCGCTGGAACCTGCTGCTCTCCGCGGCCGGCGCGGCGGCGTGGGTCGGGCACGAGTGGGTGCGCGGGTGGCTGTTCTCCGGCTGGGGCTGGAACGGGCTGGGCGTGACGTTGCACGGGCACCTCGGGTTCATCCAGGTGGCGGAGTGGACGGGGGTGGGCGGGCTGTCGTTCCTGCTGGCGTGGGCGAACCTGATGGCGGCGGCGACGCTGCGGCGGTTTTACGTCGAGATCGGGCAGCAGCGGGAGAACCTGCGTTCGACCCTCGCGGCGGCGTCGGCGGCACCCCCGCCGCGCCCGGGGTTCGGGTTGCCGGAGCGGGGGCCGCGGCGGGGGATGATCCGGCCGCACTTCGACTTCACGCTGACGCTGGCGGGGGTGTTCGGGGTGTTCATGCTCGGGCAGGTGCGTCTGTCGGAGTCCGGCGGCAACGTTCCCCGGACGGGGGAAACCCGGCTGCGCGTGGCGGCAGTGCAGGCGGCCATCCCGCAGTTCCGCAAGTGGGACCCGCAGTTCCAGCAAGAGATCTTCGACGCCTACCGCCGGCTGACGGACGTGGCGCTGGCGGGCGGCCCCCAACTGCTCCTCTGGCCGGAGGCGGCGACGCCGCGGGGGTTCCTCAACGAGCAGGAGAACTTCGACTTCGTGCAGGCCACCGCGGGGCGAGGGGCCTTCAATTTCCTGCTCGGCACGGTGCTCGGCGAGCCGGACCCGGACGTGCCGAACCGGGGGCGGGAATACAACGCGGCGGCCTTGTTCACGCCCGGCACGGAGTATCCGGGGCAGCTCTACCGCAAGGTTCACCTCGTGCCGTTCGGCGAATACATCCCGCTGCGGCACTCGTTCCCGCTCTTCGGCTGGATCGCGGGCAACCAGGTGCCGAGCGACTTCGACCACGGGGGCGCGCCGGCCGTTTTCCAGTTGGAGAACCCGGACGTGCGCGCCGCGCCGCTGATCTGCTTCGAGGACACGCTGGGCGAGCTGGTGCGCCGGTTCGTGCTGCCCCAACCCGGCGGGGAAGCGGGCGCGGGGCTGCTGGTGAACCTGACGAACGACGGCTGGTTCGGCCGCTCGGCGGCGAGCGCGCAGCAGTTGCACGAGGCCGTGTTCCGCTGCGTGGAAAACCGCCGGCCGATGGTGCGCTGCGCCAACACGGGGGTGACGTGCTTCGTGGACCGCTTCGGGCGGGTGACGCAGACGCTGCGGGGCGGCGCGGACGGGACGTTCGGCCCCGGCGTGCTGGCGGGGGAAGTGATCGTGCCCGCGCCGGACGCGCCGCTGACCTTTTACACCCGCCACGGCGAGTTCTTCGCCCGCACCTGCGCCGGGGTGGCCGTGGCGCTGGGGCTGCGGTTCTTGCTCGCGCCGTTCTTGCGGAGGCGGGTGGCGTAACCCCCCGTATGCCCCGGCAACTCGTCGTCTCCATCCACGACGTTTCTCCGCTCACCTGGCCGGCCGTGGCGCCGATGCTCGCGGACCTGCGGGCGTGGGGCGTGGCCCGAACGTCCCTGCTCGTCATCCCCGACCACCATCGGCGCGGGCGTTTCCGGGACGACCCGGCGCTCTGCCGCGCGCTAGCGCGGCTCGCGGCGGAGGGGCACGAACTCGTCGTTCACGGCTACTACCACCAGCGCCCGCCCCGGCCGGCGGAGGGCGCCGTTACCCGCTGGATCACGGGCACCTATACGGCGGGGGAGGGGGAGTTCTACGACCTGGAGGGGCCGGCGGCCGTCGAACGGCTGGCGCGGGCGCGGGCGGATTTCGCGACGCTGGACGCCCCGGCGCCCGTCGGCTTCATCGCCCCCGCGTGGCTGCTCGGGCCGGCGGCGGAACGGGCGGTGATCGCGGCGGGCTTCCGCTACACGACGCGCCTGGGCACGGTGACCGACTACGCGAACGGCGGGCGCGTCACCCGCTCGCAGTCGTTGGTCTGGAGCCCGCGCAACCGGTGGCGCCGCATCGTCAGCCTCGGTTGGAACGCCGCGCTCGCCCGGCGGCTGCGCGGGCGCTCGCTGCTGCGCGTGGGCCTGCACCCCCCCGACCGGGCGCACCCGGCGATCTGGCGGCAGGCGGAGCGATTGGTGCGGGCGGCGTTGCGCGACCGGCGCGCGGTGACGTATGCAGAGTTGGTGAACGGCTAAAATTTCACCTTCATCACTCGTCCTTCCTCCTGCACCCTTCCCCATGCGCGCGGACCTCCACCTCCACTCGCGCTACAGCGACCGGCCGGCGGAATGGCTGTTCCGGCGCTTCGACTTCCCCGACTCCTACTCGGACCCGCGCACCCTGCTGGCCCAACTGCGCGCGGCGGGCATGGACCTATTCACGCTGACCGACCACAACCGTATTGATGGCTGCCTGGAAATCGCGGGCGAGCCGGGGGTGTTCCTCTCCGAGGAGGTCACGACCTATTTCCCCGAGGACCGTTGCAAGGTTCACCTGCTCGTCTGGAACCTCACCGAAGCGCAACACCGCGAAATCTCGATGGTGCGCGAGAGCATCTATGACTTGCAAGCGTTCCTCGCCCGGCAGGAACTCGCGCACAGCGTCGCGCACCCGTTCTATAGTCTGAACCAGAAGCTCGACGCCTCGCACCTGGAAAGACTGATCCTGCTGTTCAAACACTTCGAGGGCCGCAACGGTTTGCGCGACGATCTCTTGAACCAGGTCGCGGTGGAGGTCTTCCAGAGGTTAACCCCCGCCCGCGTGGAGGAGTATGCCAACCGGCACGGTTTCGCCCCGACGCACGCGGAAGCGTGGAAGAAGATTCTCACCGCCGGCAGCGACGATCACGGCGGCATTTTCCCCGGCCGGGCTTGGACGGAAACGCGGTCCCGACCGCCCGAGCCAACGCCCGCCGGATTCTTCCAGATGGTCCGCGCGGGCGACGTGCAAATGGGCGGGGAAGGGGGCACACCGCTGGCGCTCTCGCACGGGCTCTACAACACCGTTTACTCCTTCGCGAAGGACAAATTTATCCGCTCGCCGACGCAGACGCCCGCGTTGCTGGAGAAAATGTTTTCGCGCTTCATGGAAGGCGAGAACCCGACGGAGTTCTCCTTTGCCGAGAAGCTGAACTTCCTTGCCCAAGGGGTCTTGAGCGGGAAAATCTTCGAGCTGATGAAGCCGGGCAACGCCTCGTTGTGGCGGGAGTTGTCGGCGTATTTCTCGCAGCCCGCGGTCAAGGCGACCATCGCCCGGGAAACCGCCGGGGTGGCGGAGCCGGAGCGGCGCGCGTTCCTCATCGCCAACCTCTTCGCCAACCAGCTCGCGTTCCGGTTCTTCACGAAGTTCGTGCGCCAGCTCTCCGGCGGGAACATGGTCGAAGCGTTGCAAGCCATCAGCGCCCTCGCGCCCATCGGGCTGTTGTTGAGTCCCTACCTCTACTCGTTCCAAAGCCAATCGCCCAACCGCCGCAAGCTGCGGGAGTGCAGCCAGCGTTTGCTGGATGATGAGGTGGTGCCCGCGCTACGCAACCGCAAACGCGCGTGGTTTACCGACACGTTGGAAGACCTCAACGGCGTGGCCACGACCATCCAGAAGATGACGGCCGCCGGGCGCGCGGCGGGGCACGACATCACCGTCGTCACGTCCCGCACGAACATCGCCATCAACGATATTCCGCTCAAGAACTTCCCGCCCGTCGGCGAGTTCGAGATCCCCGAATACGAGCTCCAGAAGCTCACGTTCCCGCCGATGCTGCCGATGTTGGACTACATCCGGCGGGAGGGCTTCACCGAGCTCATCATCTCTACGCCCGGCCCCATCGGCATCACGGCTTTGCTCGCGGCGAAACTCTTCAAGCTGCGCGTCGTGGGCATCTACCACACGGACTTTCCGCAATACGTGCAAATATTGACGGAGGACCACTTCATGGAATCGCTGACGTGGCGTTACATGAGCTGGTTTTACGGCCAGCTCGATTTGATCTACGTCAACTCGCGCGAGTATCGCAACATCTGGATGGAGCGCGGCATCGCCCCGGAAAGGATCGCCCTCCTGCCGCGGGGCCTGGACACGCAGCTTTTCCATCCCCAGCGGCGGGACCCCAAATTCTGGGTGCGGCGCGGGGCCCGGCCGGACGAGATCGTCCTGCTCTACGTCGGCCGGGTGTCGGTGGAAAAGGGCCTCGATGTCTTCGCCGCCGCGCACGCCCGGTTGCGGGCGGCGGGGCTGCCGGTGCGCGCGGCGGTGGTCGGCGACGGCGTTTACACCCCGGAGCTGCGCCGGCAACTGCCCGACGCCATTTTCACGGGCTACCTCACCGGCGCGGACCTCGCCGCGGCGTATGCCGCGGCGGACGTGTTCGCCTTCCCGAGCACGACGGACACCTACGGCAACGTCGTCGTGGAGGCGCAGGCCAGCGGCGTGCCCGTCGTGGTGAGCGACCAGAAGGGGCCTCGGGAGCTGGTGCGCGACGGGGAAACGGGCTTCGTGACCCGCGGTGGGGACGCGGCCGACTTCGCCCGCGCGCTGGAGCTCCTGGCGCGGGACGCCGCCCTGCGCGCCCGGATCGGCGCGGCCGGCCGGCGGGCGGTGGAGGGTCGGAACTGGGCCGGGGCGTTCGAGCGGTTCTGGGCGGGGTCGGCGGAGTGAGGTGAAACGGGCGCGGGCGCCGGGAGGAATGGCTTCCAACCTGCTATCCAGGCGCGGATGACCCTTTTGGAACCGGGGACCGAAGCCTCCCGCCCGTTGCCGTCGCGTCCCCGATCTGTTGCCCCGGCGCGTGGGCTGGTTGCTCCGTCACCGTCTTGGGGGTGGGAGTTGGGGGTGGTGCTCGGTTTGTTGCTGGCAAATCTCCTGGTTTACGGACGAACGCTCCATCACCCGTTCATCACCTTTGATGACCCGACTTACGTCACGAATAACCCGCAGGTAAGGCA
>CAXTFX010000095.1:0-11940 GCA_964243185.1 uncultured Chthoniobacterales bacterium | reverse complement strand
ACGGTTTCCCGGCACGACCCTGCTGGAAACGCGCCGGCCGCAGCGCACCCTGGAGCGGTATTTCCTGGACGTGACGGTCGGGCGGGGGGGCGGCGAGATCTAGCCGCGGGGAGGCGGCGCCGAAGACGCAACATGAAGATTTCCTCCGACGCCCCCGTGCTCACGGTGCCCCTGGTGGCCCACCCCCCCGCGAGGTCCGCGACCGCCGCCGCCCCGCGCCACCGGTGGTTTTCCCCCGGCCGCGTCTGGGCCCTGGCCACGACGACCCTGACGGAACTCATCCGGCTGAAGGTGTTCTACTTCGTGCTGATCTTCGCCGCGGCCCTCATCGCGGCGCCGCTGGTGTTTCCCTCGCTGGTGTTCCACGACCAGTTCCAGATGCTCCGCGACGTGGCCCTGGGCGCGATGAGCATCTTCACCAGCCTGCTCGCCATCCTGGCCACGGCCGGGCTCCTGCCCAAGGACACGGAGGACCGCACGCTCTACACCATCCTCGCCAAGCCCGTTTCCCGGCTGGAATACCTCCTGGGCAAATTCCTTGGCGTGGCCCTGCTCCTGACCCTGGCGGCGGCGCTGATGGCGGGCATCTTCGCGGCGGTCCTCGTCGGCCGGCACCACGTCGTGCAGGCGGAAACCCTCCAGGTGGCGGCGGCGAACGGGACCCCGCCGGAGGAGGTCGCCGCGCAGGTGCGCGACCTGCGGGCCACGGCCTTCACCCCCGGGTTGCCCTCGGCCGCGCTCGTCATCCTGGCGAAGGCGTGCCTGCTCGCCGCCATGACCCTGGCCGTGTCCACGTTCGCCTCCTCGACCCTGTTCACGGTGCTCGTGGCGGCGACGGTGTATTTCATCGGCCACTTCGAGGCCACGGCGCGCGAATACTGGCAGAACACCCCCGGCGGCGGGCAGTTGGCGGTCAAGCTCCTCCTGGGCGTGCTCGTGCTGGTGTTCCCGGACCTCCAGCTCTTCAACGTCGTGGACGAGGCCGTCGCCGGCGTGGCGCTCCCGCTGGCGTTGCTCGGGAAAACGCTCGGGCTCGGGGGGCTCTACTGCGCCGTTTACCTGTTGGCGGCCTACTTCATCTTTTCGGTCAAGGAGATATGAGCCGCCGTCTCCCCGCCTACCTCGCCGCCGCCACCCTCCTCGGGCTCTTCGGCGCGGCGCGTTTCCCGCTGGAAACCCGGCTCACGGGCCAGCGCCAGGCGGCCGGGTTCGGCACGGTGAACCTCAACCTGTCCCTCCGCGAGCAGCTCGGCCAGGGGGGCTTCCTCGCCGCGCTCTCCGGCTTCCGGGCGCTGGCGGCGGACGTGGTCTGGCTCCAGGCGCACGCGGCCTGGGAAAACGTCGCCTACGGGCGGTTGAACCGGCTGCTCGACACGGCCACGACCCTCGTGCCGCGTAACGCCGAGTTCTGGGAGACCGCCGCCTGGCACATGGCCTACAACGCCTCCGTCCACGCCCGCGAGGACCCGGCCCAACCGCGGGAGGCCCTGCGCCGCCGCGCGGAGCTCGAATACTTCCGGCTCGGCCGGGACTACGCCGTGCGGGGCCTCGCCAACAACCCGGACGCCCGCGAGCTCTACCTGCGCCTGGGCATGATCGAGAGCGAGAAGCTGTCGGACCACCTCGCCGCCGCGGACGCCTTCGCCCGCGCCGCCGGCTGCCCCCGGGCCCTCGGCTTCGAGCACCGCCGCGCCGCCTACGAGCTCGCCGCCTGCCCCGGCCGGGAGCGGGAGGCATACTGGCTGCTACGGTTTTACCACGACCTCTCCGAGCGGGAACGACTGCCCACCCTGGAACGGTTGCTGCGGGAGTTGGAACAAAAACTTGACCTCCCCGTGGAACAAAGAGTTTACAAAGTCAGGTCCAGCGGGTCTAAATAATCCCCCGTCTCCCGCCGCCGTCCCCCGTTTTCCCCTCGTTGTTCTGATGAGCACCGCCGCGCTCCCACAGGTGCCTCCCCCTGGCTCCGACTTCGTTCCCCCGCCGCCTAATCCCGCCCCCGATTCCTCCGCGATGCGCTTCGCCCTCTTTGGAGACATTCACGCCAACCTGGAAGCTCTGCAGGCCGTTCTCGCCGACGCGCAGGCCAACGGCTGCACGCACTTCGTCTGCCTGGGCGACGTGGTCGGTTACAACGCCAACCCGCACGAGTGCCTAGAGATCGTCCGCGGCCTGGAGTGCCCCGTGGTCAAGGGCAACCACGACGAGATGGCCGCCAGCACCGACTCCCTCGAAGGTTTCAACCCCCTGGCCGAGCAGGCGTTGACCTGGACCCGCGAGCACCTGACCGAGGACGACAAGAGCTACCTCAACGGCCTGCGGCTGGTCCGGCAGGTGCGCGATTTCACCATCGTCCACGCCACCCTGGACACCCCGCACAAGTGGGGCTACGTCTTCAACCAGCTCGACGCCAGCGCCTCGTTCTCCTACCAGCACACGAGCGTGTGTTTTTTCGGCCACACCCACGCCCCGCGGCTCTACATCCGCGACGGGAGCGTGATGAGCCTGCCCCTGGACAAGGTGAAGTTCGAGATGGGCAAACGTTACTTCGTCAACATCGGCTCCGTCGGCCAGCCGCGGGACGGAGACTGGCGGGCGGCCTACGTCATCTACCACGTTGACAAGAACTTCATCGAGTTGCGCCGGCTGGAATACGACCTGCGAACGGCCCAGGAGAAGATCATCGCCGCCGGGTTGCCCAAACGGCTGGCCGACCGGCTGGCGATCGGGAAGTAGGCGTGACGCACTCTCGCCGCGACGCGGTCGGGCTGGTTGTCCGCGAGATTTTTGCTAACCTGCTGAATCTATGACCACGACGACCGTTGCGGATCACGACGAGGAGGAAACGACCATCCCCCCCTTAACCTACGAGGAAGAAAGGGGTAAACCTATGCCGAGCAACAACCACGGGGCTGTCCAGATGAATCTCGGCGTTGAATTTGCCAAGCACCGCGAGTTCCGCGTCATCAGCGAATTGTCCTTGCGTCTGAACGAACGGGACCTTACCCCCGACCTTTCCATCTACCGTCGCGAGCCACTCGACCTCCGCCACGACCTCGTCCGCCGCACCGACCCGCCGTTGGTGACGGTGGAAATTTACTCCCCCACGCAGGGCTCGCTCGAAATCATGGAAAAGGTGGACGCCTACCTCGCGGCCGGGGTGTTGAGCGTTTGGGTCGTGACCCCGCCGATCCGTAACGTGACCATTTTCGCCGCCGACGGCCGCGAGCACCCTTTCACCTCGGGCGTGGCCACGGACCCGGCCATCGGCGTCACGGCCGATCTGGCCGCGGTCTTTTCCTGAAGCCAAGCCCCCGGCCGCAAGGGCGATGTCCTGGCAAGCCAACCTCCTCACCACCCCCGTGGACCTCGACCGCCTGCTGGCCGGGGTGCGCACGGTGGCCGTGCTGGGCATCAAGACCGAGGCGCAGGCCGACCAGCCCGCCTTTTACGTGCCGGCCTACCTCGCCCGGGCCGGCGTGGAGATCATCCCGGTGCCGGTTTATTACCCGGAAGTGACGCACATCCTCGACCGGCCGGTTTTCCGACGGCTCGCCGAGGTCCCCGGCCCGGTGGACCTGGTCAACGTCTTCCGCCGCCCGGCCGACGTGCCGGGCCACCGGGACGACCTGCTCGCCCGGCGGCCGGGGGCCGTGTGGCTGCAAACGGGTATCCGGCACGACGCCACGGCCGCGGCGCTGGCCCGCGCGGGCATCCCGGTCGTGCAGGACCGCTGCCTGATGGTCGAGCACCGGCGCTGGGCGGCGGGAACGGTTGGGCGTTAGCGCCGTCGCGCCACGACGCCGAAGAGCGGGTCGCCCCGGCCGCCCGGCGGGCTGCGGTCAAACGCTTCGGCCGGCGCCCAGAGCGCCTCCCCCGCGGCTCGGAACAGGGCGGCCACCAGGGCGCAGTGCCCCGCGTCGTCCAGCGCGTGCCAGGCGGCCACGGCCTTGGTGGGAAAGCAGCGGTTGGAGAACGTCACCACCAGCGGGCCGCCGGGTCGGAGCACGCGGGCCGTTTCTCGCAGGACGCTCACCGGGTCGGCCAGGTAGTCAATGGACACGCACAGGCCCGCGGCGTCGAACTCCCCGTCCGCGAAGGGCAGGCGGGGGGCGGCGTTGAGATTGTGAACGACGAAGGCCGCGAGCCGCGGGTTGGCCGCCAGCTCGGCGCGGTTCATGCCCAGGCCGACGACCCGGGCGTAGGCGACTTCCGGCGGCAGGTGGCTGACCCAGGAACTCATCAGGTCGAGGATGCGCCCGCCCGCCGGGAACCACTCGCGGTAGAGCTGGGTGACGGCCGCGGTGGCCCCCGCGTCAAGGTGGGTAACGAAGCGCGGCGCCGCGTAGAAGGCTTCGTCCGGCGACTCGTCGGCGCGGCGGAACCACTCGGGCGGCAGGGCGGGGAGATCGGTGGCCATGAGTCAGGGGATACGAACCTCGGGCGGGTGGCGGGCACCTTCCGCGTTCCAGTCTCCGCAACGTGTCCTCCCGCCGTGTCACCCCGCCACCGGCCCGGCACCCGCCGCGCGCAGGATCCCCGCGGCTTTGTGCAGGGTTTCCTCGTATTCCGACGCCGGCACCGAGTCGGCCACGATGCCCGCGCCCACGTGGAAGTGCGCCTCCCCGGCCTCGACGATCAGGGTGCGGATGACCACGTTGAATCGGCTCCACCCGGCCGCGGCGAACACGCCCAGCGCGCCCGTGTAAAGCCCCCGCGGGGTGGGCGCTTCCAGGTCCGCGATGACCTGCCGGGCCCGGCGCTTCGGGGCGCCCGTGATCGAGCCGCCCGGCAGGCAGGCGCGCAGCGCCGCCGGGTGCGTGACCTCCGGCCGCAGGCGCCCCTCGACGGTCGAAACCAGGTGGAACACCTGGGCGTGGCGCTCCAGGCGCAGCAGCTCGGGGACGCGCACCTCGCCGAAGCGGCAGATGCGCCCGAGGTCGTTACGCAACAGGTCCGTGATCATCAACAACTCCGCCCGCTCCTTGGCGGAGGCCAGCAGCGCCCGCGCTTCGGCCTCGTCCCCGTCCGGGTCGAGCCCGCGCGGCCGGGTTCCCTTGATGGGCCGGGTGCGGATGCGCGGACCTTCCAGGTCCAGGAACAGTTCCGGGGAGGCGCACAGGACCGTGCGCCCCAGCCAATCCAGGAACGCCGCCTCCGGGGCGGGGGACACCTGCCGGAGCCGGAGGTAGAGCGCGAAGGGGTCCGCCCCGGCCGGCCACGGGGCGGCGAGACGGTGCGCGAGGTTGACTTGGTAAACGTCCCCCGCGGCGATGTGCGCCTGCGCGCGGCGCACCCGCTGGCAATATTCCCCCTGGCTCCACCCCCCGCGGAAGGCGAGCGCCGGGGAGGGGCCGTCCGGTGGTTCCACCGTCCGGGTCGCGCCCGCGGCGCGGGCGGCCGCTTCCCACCACGGGGGCGCCCCCGCGGGAAAGCGCCACGCGCCCGGTTCCCCGTCGTCCCCGGGACCGTGTTCGTAGAACGCGGGTTGACCATAGATCGCGAAGCGGAAGGCTCCCTCGTATTCCACCCCGCCCACGGCGACCGCGCCCGGCTCGGCCGCGGCCCGGCGCTCCCAGGCCCGGGTGAAGGCGGCCCAATCGTCCCCGGTCGTTCCCGTCCACCACTCCGCGGGGTCCGCGGCCAACAGCGAGGACCCGCCGGCGGGGGAGGCGTCCACGGGCGGGCGCGCGCGGTCCAGCCACGCCAACCCCGGCCGGCCGGCGAACCGCAGGGCGCGGGCGAGCGCGGCGGGGCCGGGGGGGAGAGCGCGCACCGGGGGCAGTGTAGGCCCTGCCCCCCGGCGTGCAAACCGGCCGGAAAGCAGGAAGATTTTTTGCTCGCCAGCCGCCGGTCCCGTCCGCGATGATGGGGCCGGCCCGCCATGCACCGCCGCTCCCCCTTTCCCGCCGTCGTCTTCGCCGTCGCGCTCGTCCTCACCGGGGTGGGCGCCGGGTCCGGTCTTGCCCAGGACCCCCCGGCGGCGGCGACTCCGCCCCCCGCGCCGGCCGCGCCGCCCCCGCCCTCCGGGGAGGACGGGCTGTTCCCGGCGCCCGACACCACCCGCCCCGCGCCTCCCCCCGTGACCGACGCCGGCGAGTTGCGCGGGACCGGGGTGGGGAACCGCCGCGGCAAACGGACCTCCTCCCGGGGCGGGGGCCGCGCCCTCGGCGAGGGCCGGCAGCGGGGGGCCAACCCCCTCCTGGCCACGGCCGCGGCGGACCCGGTGGAGGTGCGTATCGCCTACCGCCGGGCCGAGACGGAGGCCAAGCGTGACCCGGTCTTCAACGAGCTGCTACGCCAGGCCGACCTGGCGCACGACGACGAGGAGCGCCGCGCGCTGCTGCGCCGTTACTACACGGACCTCTTCGAGCGCGTGCGCCGCCTCAACCGCTCGCCCGCGCTGGCCGCGCACGTCGCCGTGCTCTCCCGAGCCGCCGAGCTTCGCTACGCGCCCAAGCGGCGCGTCGGCGGCGTGGACGAGCAGGAGGCCAGCCGCGCCCGCGGGGGACGGCGCTGAGGCGGGCAGCGACGTGCTTTTTTACGTTTGCAAAAGCCCCCGCTCGCCCCCATTCTTCCGTTCCCCACGGCGCTATCGTCTAGTGGTTAGGACACTGCCCTCTCAAGGCAGGTGCACGGGTTCGAATCCCGTTAGCGCTACCAGTTCGCCCCCGCGGGCCAGCCGCCGACCTCCGACGCGGGACAAAACCTCCCCCCTCGCGGTATGCTGCCGCCCTCATGGACCGCCCGTTATCCCCCTCCCCGACAAAAACCCCGGCGATCACCACGCCAGACCTCGAAATCAAGGATGCCCAACTCATCTTCGGGGCCGTCTGGCGCGACCTGGAGCAGGAGTTCGGCCGCGCCCGGCTCCGGTTCCCCAAGGAGCTGATCCTGCTCGGGGGCGCCCCCGGCGCGGGCAAGGGCACCAACTCGGACTTCATCGCCAAGGTGCGCGGCCTGGACGCCCCGCCCATCATCGTCTCCGCGCTGCTCGACACCCCGGAGGCCCGCGCCATCAAGGCCCGCGGGGGCATGGTCGGCGACCGGGAGGTCGTGGGCATCCTCCTCCGCAAGCTGCTCGAGCCCGAGCAGCAGAACGGCGCGCTGCTCGACGGCTTCCCGCGCACGAAGGTGCAGGTGGAGTGCCTGAAGCTGCTCTTCGACGAGATGGTCGCGCTGCGCCGGGAGTTCTCGGGGACCCCCGAGGTCGTCCACTTCAAGCAGCCGATCTTTCACATCATGGTGCTGTTCGTGGACGAGGCCGAGAGCGTCGCCCGGCAGCTCAAGCGCGGCCGGCAGGTCATCGCCCACAACGAGGAGGTCAAGCGCTCGGGCATGGGCGAGTTGTGGGAGGAGCGGGCCACCGATTTCAGCGACGCGCTGGCGCGCAACCGTTACCGGGTCTTCAAGGAGCAGACCTACGACGCCCTGGTTTCCCTCAAGCAGATCTTCCGCTACCACTTCATCAACGCCCAGGCCCCCATCCCGGAGGTGCAGGAGAACATCGTCCGCGAGCTGGAATACCAGAGTTCCCTGGAGCTGGACCCGCGCACCTTTGACCGGCTGCGGGGCCTGCCGCTGGCCAGCCAGATCGTGCGCCACGCCCGGCAGGACCTCGTCCGCCGGCTGGACGGCTACGAGGTCGAGCAACCGGAAACGTTCGTGCGCGTCATCGCCTTCATCGAGCACAAGATGATGCCCATCGTGGTGCGCCACGCGATCTCCGGCAGCGCCAACATCAACACGGAGGACGCGCTGTTCGAGGACCCGGTGACGCTGGCGATGCTGATTGACGTGTTCTCCGAGCGCGGCTTCCACGCGACGGCGGACGTGACCCGCGTGGCCGTGCCGTTGCGCTTCGACCTCCAAACGGGGGAGATCCATTCGCAACTCAAAAAAGTGTTCCGCTTCAGCGTGCGCTTCAAGAACCCGGAGATTCGCAACTGAAGCGACCGGAACGGGCCGTCACCGTCACGTCCCCCGCAGCGTCCGCACCGCCGCGGCCATGTCGGGGGCGTGAAACACGCTGGTGCCCCCCACGAGCACGTCCGCCCCGGCCGCCCGCGCGACGGGGGCGGTTTCCGCGTTGATCCCGCCGTCCACCTGGATGCGGAAACGCTCCCCGTGCTCGACCCGGCGGCGGGCGGCGGCGCGCACTTTCTCCAACGTTTCCGGCAGGAGCGCCTGCCCGCCGAAGCCGGGGTTCACGGTCATGACCAGGAGGATGTCGAAGGCGCCCCAGAACGGCTCCAGGGCCGCGAAGGGCGTCGGCGGGTTGATCGCCAACCCGGCCAGGCAGCCGGCGGCGCGAACGGCGGCCAGGGTCTTCGCCACGTCGTGCCGGGCCTCGGGTTCGACGTGGACGTGGACGTGCCGGGCGCCCGCCGCCACGAAGCGCGGCAGGTAGTGGTCGGGCCGTTGGATCATCAGGTGAACGTCCAGCGGCAGCGCGGTGTGGTGGCGGACGGCGGTCACGGCGTCGGGGCCGAAGGAGATGTTGTCCACGAAGTGCCCGTCCATCACGTCGAGGTGCAGCCAGTCCGCCCCGGCGGCTTCCGAGCGCGCGGCCTCGGCGCCAAACGCGGCAAAATCACTGGCGAGCAGGGAAGGGGCGATGAGGGGAGACATGGGGAAAGGATGAAGGTTGAAGGATGAAGGTGGAAGGCAGAGGGGAGAGGAAGAAGCCGCTTCGCGCAACTCCGACCTTTCGCCTTCATCCTTCCATGACCATTGACCTCGCCAGCGACGTTTTCTTCATGGGTGAGGCCCTGCGTCAGGCGCACCGGGCCGCGGGAGCCGGGGAGGTGCCCATCGGCGCGGTGGTGGTGCGGGAGGGGCGGGTGATCGCGCGGGGGCACAACCAGGTGGAAACGCTCCGGGACGCCACGGCCCACGCGGAGATGCTGGCCATCACCGCGGCGGAGAGCGTGGTCGGGGACTGGCGGCTGAACGACTGCGCGCTGTTCGTCACCAAGGAGCCCTGCCCGATGTGCGCGGGCGCCGCGGTTCACGCCCGGCTCGGCCGCGTGGTCTTCGGCTGCGCCGACCCGCGGGGCGGCGCGGCCGGCGGCGGGTTCATCAACCTGCTCCAGCATCCCGCCCTCAACCACCGCTGCGAGGTCGTCCCCGGCGTGCGCGCGGAGGAGTGCGGGGGAATGTTGCGGGAGTTCTTCCGCGGGCGGCGGGGGCGGTGACGTCTCGCCAAAGGATAACGGTGTCACCCCGCTGCCTTGCCGCTTAACAACGTGCGGGCCAACGCCAGGCTCTTCTCGTTCTGCCCGCCGAGCATCCGGGCGATCTCCTTGACCCGCTCGGCTTTCCGCACCTCGCTCAGGCGCGAAAACGTCCGCGACTGGGCCTCGTCGAACTCCTTGGAAACCACGAAATGGCTCCCCGCCTGCGCGGCGACCTGCGGCAGGTGGGTGATGCAGAGCACCTGGTGGCCGCGGCCGAGGGAGCGCATCTTGGCGCCGACGGCGTGCGCGATCTCGCCGCCGACGTTGGCGTCAATCTCGTCGAACACCAGCAGGGGCACGGCGTCCTGGTCGGCCAGGGCGCTCTTCACGGCCAGCATGACGCGGGAAATCTCGCCGGAGGAGGCGATGCTCCGCAGCGGCTTGGGCGGCTCGCCGGGATTCGGGGCGAAGAGGAACTCGACCGACTCCAACCCGGAGGAGCGCGGGGCGAAGACGAACTCGACCGTTTCGAGGCCCTGCGCGCCGGGCTGGTCCAGCGCGGCCAGGCGGATGTCGAACTCGCTCTTCTTGAACCCCAGGTCGCGGAGCTGCTCGCGGACGGCCGCGGAGAGCCGCGGGGCGGCCTGGAGGCGTTTGTCGCTCAGGCGCTTGCCGCGGGCGAGCAGCTCGCGGTGGGCCGCGGCGATCTCGCGCTGGAGCCGTTCGAGTTCCTCGCCGCGGCCCTCGATCTTCGACAGGCGCGCGGCGGATTCCTCGCCGAAGCGGATCACGTCGGGCACCGTCGGGCCGTATTTGCGCTTGAGGGTCTGGAACAGGCCGAGGCGCTCCTCCATCTCCGCCAACTGCTCGGGGTCGAGGTCGAGCCGGGCGGCGTAGCGGGACAAGTCGCGGGCGACGTCGGAGAGTTCTTCGACGGCGTTGGCGTGGGCCTGGGCCATCGGACCGGCGCCGGCGGGATCGAGCTTTTCGAGCTCGCGCAGGAACCGGGCGGTGTCGGCGAGGCGGGAAAGGATGCTGGGCTCGGCCTCGGAGAGTTCGGCGGCGACGCCGGTGGAGAGCTCGATGAGCCGCTTGGAGTTGGCGGCGAGGGTGTGCCGGGTCTGGATGGATTCCTCCTCGTCGGGCAGGAGGTTGGCGGCCTGGATCTCCTTGACCTGGTGGCGCAGGAGGTCGAGCTCGCGCTCCAGGGCGGCCTCCCCGCTGGCGAGGGCGTCGTGCTCGGCGCGGAGGCGGTTGACGTGGTGGAACGTTTCCTCGTAGGCGCGGCGCTCCCCGTCGGCCTTGGCGAAGAGGTCCAGCAACCCGAGCTGGCGGTCGGCGGAGAGCAGCGACTGGTGCTCGTGCGGGCCGTGGAGGTCCACCAGGGCGTCCCCGAGCAGCTTGAGGACGGCCAGGGTGGTGGGCGAGCCGTTGAGGAACTGCCGGTTGGAGCCGGCGACGGTAAACGTGCGCTTGACGAGGAGTTGGCCGTCCACGCAGCCCTCCACGCCGTTGTCGGCCAGCAGGGCGTCAAGCGCGCCGCAGTCGTGCACGTCAAAGGCGGCTTCGACGGTGCAGGCGTCCGCCCCGGTGCGGACGAGGCCCTTGTCGGCGCGCTCGCCGAGCAGGAGCTTGAGGGCGCCGAGGATGACGGATTTCCCCGCGCCGGTCTCGCCGGTGACGGCGGTGAAGCCGGGGGAAAGCGACCAGGAGAGTTCCTCGACGAGGGCGAGGTTGCGGATGCGCAGCGAGACGAGCGTTGCTTGCACGGTGGGAAAGGAGGTAAGCTGCCGGGCGCGTCGGACCGGGGCCGATTATAACCGGCGGGGACGCGAAAGGACAACCCAGCAAGGAGGGAACATGAACACTACCGACGTGATCGAACCTGCGGCGCCCGCCGCCCCGTCCCGGCGCGCCACCGTGGCGGACCTCTACAACGTGGAGCACCGGGCGGAAATCATCGGCGGAAAAATCGTGTTTATGGCTGGAACCGGAGAATTGCCGTTGTTCGTTGGGTTCAACATTGCCGTCAGCCTGCGCGCTTTCGTCAAGGTCCGTCGTGTCGGAGTTGCCTACTCCGACAACATGATCTTCGCCCTGCGCCCGCCGCTACCAGGCAACGAGCGCGAATCTTTCTTGCCGGATGCCGCCTATTACACCGGACCGCGGCCCGCCAACCGGATGGATTACATCACCGGGGTGCCCGATCTGGCCGTGGAGGTGCGAAGCAAAGGAGACTACGGCCGCGCCGGGGAACGGGACATGGCTGACAAGCGTGCCGACTATTTCCGGGCCGGCACGCTGGTCGTCTGGGACGTGGACCCGGTGGCGGAGACGGTCGCCGTTTATCGGCCGGACGACCCGGCGCAGCCGACCGTTTATCGCCGGGGTGACACCGCCGAGGCCGAACCAGCCGCGCCGGGCTGGCGCATGACCGTGGACGAAATTTTTGAGGTGGAACCCTGAATTGCGTGAAGCCGACGTTGCGAGATGCCTGACTCCTTCCACGTCACCTTTCTCGGCACCGGCACCAGCCAGGGCGTCCCGATGATCGGGTGTTACTGCCCGGTCTGCACGTCCCCGGACCCGCGCGACAACCGCACGCGCGCGTCACTTTACGTCCAGACGCCGGAAACCGCGTTCGTCGTGGACACCGGGCCGGACTTCCGCACGCAGTGTTTGCGCGAGCGGGTGGACCGCGTGGAGGCCGTCGTTTACACGCACGCGCACACCGACCACATCATGGGCTTCGACGACCTGC
>CAXTFX010000094.1:8642-11975 GCA_964243185.1 uncultured Chthoniobacterales bacterium | reverse complement strand
GGGCGGGGGAAACCTCCACGAGGTGCAGGGTCAACCCGAGCCGGCGCCACGGCCCGAGCGCGCGCAGGAAACTCTCCGCCAACTGCCCGCCGCCCGGCCCGAGCTCGATCACGTGCCAGGCCCGGCGCCCGCCGGTTGCCACCTCCGGGCGCCGCGCCCAGGCCCAGCGCGCGAGGGCCTGGCCGAGGGCGGGGTGCAACGTCGCGGTCGTGGAGAAATCCCCCGTTCGCCCCACGGCCCGCACCCGCGCCGCGTAGTAACCGGTCGCGGGGTCGAGCAACGCCGCGGCCATGAAGGATTCCACGGATTGAAAGGAGGGATCAGGGTTCAAAGGTGGCCGGATGGGACCGCGCGCCCGCGCCTCCACCCCGGAGGCCTCACACCGCCTGCCGCCGCACGATCACCGCCGCGATGTCGTCGGGGAAATCCGCCCCGCCCGCGTAGGCGCGCACCCGGCCGAGCAGGCCCTCCATCAGCCCGGCCGCGTTGTGGGTCTCCACCGCCGCCTCGCCCGCGAACCGGCGCAGGGCGTCGAGCTCCAGGCGCCGGCCGTCGGCGGGCTCCGCGCTGCCCTCCCCGCCGGCCGGGGGCAGGCCGTAGAAGCCGTCGGTGAACAGCAGCAGCGCGTCGCCGGGGGCCAGTTCCACCTCGTCCTCCATCGGGTCCGCCGCCACGCGCAGGCCCAGCGGCGGGACTTGGGAGAAGTGTTCCTCGACGTGGTCGGTGCCCGCCCGCGCCAGGAACACGGGCGGGTGCCCGGCGCCGGCGTAGGTCACCTCGCCCGTGATGACGTCCAGCGCGGCGGCCATCGCCGTCATCAGCGGCCGGCCGCGGAAGATCTGGCGCAGGTCCACGTTGACCAGCCGCAGAATGTCCGCCGGGGAGGAGCTTTGCGCCGCCGCGTGGCGGAAGAGCAGCTTGGTCAACGTCGTCAGCAGCGCCGCCGCCGCGCCGTGCCCGGTGGCGTCCGCGATCCAGAACAGCCAGCGGCCGTCGGGCAGCGGCAGCCAGTCGTAGATGTCGCCGCCGACCTGAATCTTGGGCTGGTAGTGCGCCGCCAGGTCCCAGCCCGAGAGGGCCGGGGTGCGGTTGGGGATGATGGCCTGCTGCGTGAGCCGGGCCGCCTCCAGGTCGCGCTCCAGCTCCGCGCGCCAGAGGGCCAGCTCGGCGTTCTGGAACTCCAGTTGCAGGCGCAGGGCGCGCAGGCGCAGGTGCGTGCCGATGCGGGCCTTGAGGACGGCGAGGTTAACGGGCTTGGTGACGTAGTCGTCCGCGCCGGACTCCAGGCAGCGGACCTCCTGCTCCTCGCCCGTCATGCCCGTCATCATGATGATGGGGAGTTGGGCCACGGCGGGGTTGCCGTGCGCGCGCACCCGCCGGCAGACGTCCGTGCCGTCGAGCCCGGGCATGTCAAAATCCAGCAGGAGCAGCGCCGGCGTGTCCCGTTCCACCTCCGCCAGGGCCGCCTCCCCGTCCGCGCACTGCCGGCAGCGGAAACCGCCCAGGTCCAGGGCGCGGGCGATCAGGCTGCGGCTGATGCCCTCGTCGTCCGCGACGAGCACCTCGGGGCCGGGCTCGGGTGAAACGGCGGCGGGCGGGGCGGCGAGCATGGGGAGGACGGACGGGAAAGGGCGGGGCCGGGGCGGTTCCCTGGCAATCGGTCCGCGCCGGGGCGCCGGCCGTTTGGTGCCAGGATGAACAGCGGTAGAAATAGCCGTTGCCGGCCGCTGGCGTTTGCGCTAAACCCTGTGCCCGACGGCCCGCCCGGTGCGCGCCGGCCCTTGACCCCACCCCTCGCACCCCGCCCACCGCTTCCCGCGTTATGAACGACCGTCGCTCGCCGCTCCTGCCCGCCGTCGCCCTCGCCGGCGCGTGTCTCCTCGTCCTCACCGCCTGCCCCGGCGACCGGGACCGGGACAACGCCGGGGGCTTCAACCAGGGCACCACCACCGCCAAGCCGACGCCCACGCCCCGCGCCTCCGTCAGCCCCAAGCCGACGCCCACGCCGCGGGACGTCGTCGAGACCACCCCCCCGCCCACCACGCCCGTCGCCCCGCAGCCCACCGTGCAGGACCTGCCCTACGCCACGCCCGTCCCCGGCAAGGCCGGCTACGTCATCAGCCCCTACGCGCCGGACTCCGGCTACGTGGACATCCGCGGCATGAGCCCCGGCCAGCAGGCCCGCTGCCCCTACACCCAGAAGGTGTTCCTGGTGCCCTGATTTCAGGGCGCGGCACCCTTTTTCCTCCGGGGCAGGGCGGGCGTCTCGCCCGCCGCCGGATGGGCGCGGCCCCTGATTATGGAACGTTCCGCGATGGCGGCGCGGGGCGCGGGGCAGGGTGCCCCTGGCGGCCGGCGGGACGCCCGCCCTACCCAAAGTCCTGATCTGCTTTGAAGCTCGCCGTCCTCGGCCCCGGCCTGCTCGGCGGCTCCCTCCTGCTGGCCTGCCTGGAGCGGAGCCCGGCCACCCGGCTGACGGCCTGGAGCCGGGACCCCGCGGAGCTCGCCGCCCTCGCCGCCTTGGAACGGCCCGTCCGCGCGACCGGCGACCTGGCCGCGGCCGTCGCCGACGCCAGCCTAGTCGTCCTCTGCGTGCCCCCCGCGGCCATCGTCGCGCTGGGGGAACGCCTGGCCCCGCACCTCGCCCCCGGGGCCGTCGTCACGGACGTGGGCAGCGTGAAGACCCCCATCGTCGCCGCCCTCGGGCGCCGGTTCGCCGGTCGTTTCGTCGGCGGACACCCGATGGCCGGCCGGGAGCGCGGCGGGCTGGGGATGGCGCGGGCGGACCTGTTCGAGGGCGCCCTCTGCCTGCTCACCCCCGAGCCGGACACCGACCCGGCGGCCGTCGCCCGCGTGGAAACCTTCTGGCGCTCCCTCGGCTGCCGCGCCGTTCACCTCGTCTCCGCGGCGGAGCACGACCGCGCCGTCGCCCTGGTCAGCCACCTACCGCACCTGCTCGCCGGCGCGCTGCTGGCCGTGACCGACCCGGCGGCGCGGGCCTGCGCCGGGCCGGGCTTCCGCGATTCCACCCGGCTGGCGGCCGGTCCGCCGGAACTTTGGAAGGAAATCTTGAGCCTCAACCGCGTCGCCGTTAAAGGTGCGCTCCTCGCCCTGGCCGGAGAGCTCCGCCGCCTCGCCGACGGGCCGCTGTCCTCCAGCGACGCCGACGCCGACGCGGAGTTGGAAACGTATCTCCGCCGGGCGAACCAGACGAAGTGGGAAGTCGGAAGTGGGAAGCGGGAAGTGCAGAGTTCCTGAAACGGCACCCATCCTTGTCCCCTCCTGACTTCCCCCTTCCGCCTTCCCACTTCCCACTTTCCCCCACGTCCGAAC
>CAXTFX010000094.1:0-8632 GCA_964243185.1 uncultured Chthoniobacterales bacterium | reverse complement strand
TCCACCCCCGCCTTTTTCCCGGTTCCGCGTCCCCTTTTTCACCTGCTTCGATGTCCGACCTCCGCACCCGTCGCGCGCCCCTGCTCCGTGCCGAAATCCGCGTCCCCGGCGACAAGAGCATCTCCCACCGCGCCGTCCTCTTCGCC
This sequence comes from uncultured Chthoniobacterales bacterium, assembly GCA_964243185.1. Classification (GTDB taxonomy): domain Bacteria; phylum Verrucomicrobiota; class Verrucomicrobiia; order Chthoniobacterales; family SZAS-18; genus CAXTFX01. The sequence continues at coordinate 8,486 of CAXTFX010000094.1, read as the reverse complement.
AGCCTGTCCAACGGCGTCTGCGTCCTGCGCGGCTTCCTGCCGGGCAACGACTGCCAGAGCACCGTCTCGGCCATGCGCTCGCTGGGCGTGAAGATCGAGCAGCCCGAGCCGACCACGCTCATCGTCCACGGCTGCTACCGCAAGCTGCGCGCGCCCAAGGGGGACATTGACTGCGGCAACTCGGGCACGACCATGCGCCTGCTCGCCGGCCTGCTCGCGGGGCAGCCGTTCGGCTCCCGGCTCGTCGGCGATCACTCCCTGTCCGGCCGGCCGATGGGGCGCATCATCGAGCCGCTCTCCCGCATGGGCGCGCGGATCACCCCGGAGGGGCCGAAGGGCTGCGCGCCGCTGCGGATCGAGGGCAACCCCGGCCTGCGCGGCGTCGAATACGCCCTGCCGGTGGCCAGCGCCCAGGTCAAGGGCGCCGTGCTCCTGGCCGGGCTCTTCGCCGCCGGGAAGACCGCCATCATCGAACCCGTGCCCTCCCGCGACCACACGGAGCGGCTGATGGACTTCTTCCTCCTGCCCCTGCGGCGCGAGGAGCTCGCGCCCGGCTCCGACGGCCACGGCCCCCGGCGGCTCACGGTCGCCGGCGGCGCCACCCCGGAATCGCGCGACTTCACCATCCCCGGCGACCTCTCCGGCGCCGCCTTCTGGCTGGCCGCCGCCGCCGCCCAGCCCGGCGCCCGCCTGCTCGTCGAGGGCCTGGGCCTCAATGACACCCGCACCGGCATCCTCAACGTCCTCCTGCGCATGGGCGCCCACCTGCGCGAGGTGGTCGAGGACATGGAGCAGGTCGAGCGCAGCGGCTCCGTGGAGATCGAGGGCGCTCACCTCGTCGGCACCACCGTCGCCGGCCGGGAGATCCCCAACGTGATTGACGAGCTGCCCATCGTCGCCGTCCTCGGCGCCCTCGCGGAAGGCACCACCAACATCCGCGACGCCGGCGAGCTGCGCGTCAAGGAAACCGACCGGCTCGCCGCCCTGGCCAACAACCTGCGGCTCATGGGCGCGGAGGTCGAGGAGGTCCCCGACGGCCTGACCATCCACGGCGGCCGGCCCCTGCGCGGCGCCCGCCTGTCCTCCTACGGCGACCACCGCATCGCGATGGCCTTCGCCATCGCCGGCTTGTTCGCGGACGGGGAAACGGTCGTGGAGGACGCCCATTGCATCGAGATCTCCTACCCCGGCTTCGCGGACACCCTGCGGCAAATCCTGGAAGCCTCCACCAAGGGCGCGCCCCCCACCCCGGTGATCTCCGACGCCCGCGCCCTGCTGGGCGACGGCGACTAGGAGGGGTGGTCCCCCCCGGCAGCGCGGCGCTGTTCCCATTCCCGTGCAACCGTTTGACCCGCCCCGCCCGAATTGCCGTCGAAGTCTGCCCGCGCGATGTCCCACCCCGTGTTCTCCCCCGACGCCGCGCCCTCCGCGGACGCCGCCGGCGCCGAGTCCTCCCCGGACCTGAGCGTGGCCCCGCGCACCCTGCGCTCCCTATTTGGGCTCCGCATCCTGCTCTGCGTGGCCGCGGTCGGGCTCGCCCTGCTCAAAGCGTTCCTCTCCCCGCCGCTCTCCGCGTTCATCACCGGGGCCGTGACGGACACCTACCCCGGCCTGGAGCCGTGGCTGAAGGTGCTCAACCTCCTCGTGTCGGGCCTGCTCGCCGTCACCCTCGCCCTGGTGCTGGCGACCCTGCTCACCCAGGCCCGGCTCCAGGCTTACCTCGCGCGGGAACACCGCGAGCTGCCCGGCCTGTAACGCCCGACCCCGATGCTTGACGCCCTGCGAGTGATCCTCCGCACCCTGCGTAACGAGGTGCTGATCGCCACCCTGACCGGCCTGGTGGCCTACGCCCTGACCCGCCTGCTCGCCCGGGACGCCGGCGCGGCGGCCGTTGCCTTCGGGCTGACGGCTGCGACAGCCGCCGCGGCGCTGGACACGCTGTTCTTTCACGTCTTCTTCCTGCTGCGCGAGGCGCGGATGCAGGCCGCCGAGGTTCACTACCAACGCGAGATGCAGGAAACCCGCCGCCGGCTCCTGGACGGCTCCACCCAGATGCGCGAGGCCCTCATCCGCCGCTTCGAGCAGGATTACCGCCGCTCCCGCGCCACGCACACCGGCGCGGAGTCCCGCCGGCAGGTCCGCGAGGCGAGGCGGCGGATGCGCGCCCGGCTCTGGGCGTTGGACCGCGTCGTCACCGGCGACCAGCTCGTCCAGGCCACGGCCGAGGCCCGCACCGACCCGCACGCCCTCGACCGCTGGACGGGCATCGTGGACGGCCTGGTGGACCTCCGCGGGCAGGTCCAGCGGCGCCAGGGCGCGCTCTCCGGTCTGGCCAACGTCGTCAACCCCGCCCGCCTGGCGCGCCAGACGGTCCTGGAATCGCAGGGAGTTACGCGGGAGGGCTAGGCCGGGGGTGCGGGGGGCGTCGCGGCCGGGCGGGCCGGCTGGGGGTTGGACAGCTTGCTCTGGTCGAAATACACCGGCGCCATCGCCTCCTGCCCGAGGAAGTGCAGGGCCAGGGTCAAGGCGTTGGTCATCAGTTGCCGCCTCATCGCCGCCATCGCCGTGTCCTGCGCGGTGCCGGCGCCGGAGGCCGCCCCGCGCTGCTGCGCCGCCGCGTCGCTGAGGGTCAGCCAGTCCGTTTTCAGGGCCGTCATCTCCGCCGTCAGCGCGGGCAGATACTTCACGCTGGCGGCGATGATCCGGTCCAGCGTCGGCGCCACGTCCGCCTCCTTCATGGCGCGCACCTGCTCGACGCCCTGCGGGAAGAACTCGACCCACTCCTCGCTGCCGCGCTTGAACTGGTTGATCACCAGGCCGCTGCGCTGGGAGACGAGATCCTTGATGTGCTCCAGGTGCGCGCGCTTGGCCTGCGTGCGCGCCTTTTGCACGGCCAGGGCCGTCACCCCGCCTGAGGTCGTGCCCCCGAGCGCCCCGAAGGCCGTGTCCGTCTGGGCCAGGATCGTGTCGAACGCCCCGCCGGGATTGTTCGCCGCCAGCCGGCCGAGGTGGTCGTCGGAGAAAGCGAGGATTTCCGCCACGCTGAAGGCGGGGTCGTCAAACCAGACGGTGAACAAACGGGCGAGGTCAATCATGGGGACGAAGCCAGCCAGCACGCCCGTGCGGCCCGTGGCGGACTGGGTCTAGTAAACGGGTTTCCGGCGCAAAGACAAGAGCCTTCGGCGTTTTGACAGACGGGCCGGACCACGGTTTTTGTCCATCGTGACTCTCCGTGGCGAACAAAAACCATTCTGAACGGCTACCGTGACTTCCCGCAATGAACCAGCTGGAAGATTTTTAACCACCGCGTAAAGTCATGATGGATAAAAAGGAAAGTTTTTAGTTACCGCAAAAAGTTACGATAGAAGAAAATTCTTCTTTTTAGGGTTTATGAGAAATCACGATGGGCAAAAAAGGAGTTTTTCATGGTTCGTGAAAAGCCATGACGTGTGAATTGGTTTTGTAGGATGGACATGGTTCAACCGCACTGCCTTCCGAGGAGAATAGCCTGCCGGCGGCCGGCGTGGTATGGCGTTCCCCCGATGCAAATGCTCTCCCGGCTCCTCGCCTTCGCCTTGCTGCTCTCGACCGCCGGCGCCCGCGCGGAAACCCCCGCCCTCCCCGCCGGGACGGCAGCCATCGTCAACGGGGAGGCCATCCCGCAACGGGTGGTGGACGCTTTCTTGCGTAACGACCAGGAGGCCCTGGAGATCAACCCGGTCACGCTGGCAGGCCGTGACCTGCTCTCCCGGCTGCGCGGCGGGGTCCTGGACGAGTTGATTGACCGCGCGCTCATTGCCCAGGAGGTCCGCGCCCGCGGCCTGGAGCCGACGGGGGCGCAGATTGACGCCGCCGAGCAGCCCGTGCGCGATTTCAACGTGACCGAGGAACGTTACGCGGCGTTCCTCCGGCAGAATGGCTTTACCCGGGCGGAATACCGCGACGCGGTCCTGGGCGCCGCCGCCCGCGGGCAGGTGTTGATTGAGGCGTTAACGAAGGACCTCACCGCGACCGACGCCGAGGTAGCCGCGGAATACGAGGCGCACCGCACTGACGCGGATTTGCAATGGCCCGAGCGCGTCACCGGCGCGCACATCCTCGTCAACGCCCGTCCCGGCGTGCTCGGCGCGCAGTTGGAGCACGACCGCGGACTCCCCGCTGATAGCCCGGAGCTGACCGCCGCCGTGGCGGAGGAAACCGAACGCCGCCGCGTCTGCGCGGAGAGCCTCCGCGCCGAAGCCGCCGCGCCGGGGGCGGATTTCGCGGCATTGGCGGCGGAACGCTCGGACGACCTGGGCACCCGGCGCGACGGCGGCTCGCTGGGCACGTTTGCCCGCGGCGTTCACCCCCTCGCGTTGGACGATGCCTTCTTCGCCCTGCCCGTTGGCGCCATCGGCCCCGTGGTCCGCACGGACTACGGTTTTCACGTCATCAAAACGCTGGACCATCGCCCGGCCGGCCCGCGCACGCTGGCGGAGGCCACCCCGATGATCCGCGAGCGCCTCCTCGCGGCCAGGCGGGGGGAGCGGCTGCGCGGCTGGTTGCGCGCCGCCCGCGCGCGGGCAGACATCGTCCGGGCGACGGACGGTTGACCTGACCGCGAGTGCGCGGGCATCGTCGGGAACCGGCGTGGCGCAGAATTTTTTCTGCCGGCCGGAAGGGGATTGCCCGGACGTCCCGGATACGTTTCCTGAACACAACCGCAAAGGCCTGTGCAGTTCTGAGAGTTGCGTTGCACGGATGACGTGACCCCTCCAAACGTGCCGGGTCGAAAAAAAATATTTGCCGGGTGCATCCACCGCGGATGACCCCGCGGACAGAACTCGGCGGCAAGCTCAAGGTCGGGTCGAGGGAAGACCCGGTTCACGGCGTTTGCCCTCGCCCTCCTGTTTTTGCTCACCCCCAGATTCACCACGTCTATGTCGCCCAACTCGAAGCTCCGTCTCACCGCCGCGCTGAACCTCGGCGCCGCCGCCCTCGCCACCCAGGTCCAGGCCCGGCCCCTCGGCAGCGTCGTCAACCTTCCCCCCACGGCCCCGGGTCTCGTCGTCAGCACCCATTCGGCGACCCTCAGCCCGAGCCTCCTGGCCAAGCTGTCCGCGCTGACCGGCGCCACCGACCTGGTGCCCGGCACGGTCATCGTCGCCTTTGACACCGCGACGGGGCTGGCCGGCGTGAGCGGTCTGGACGCCCTGCTCCTACGCAACGGGGTCACCATCACCCCGACCGCCGGCCATCGCTTCGAGGCCCTCGGCATGATCTCCGCCCGGTTGACCAAGGCGCAGGTGCTCTCCCTGCAATCCGAGCCGGCCGTGCGTTCCCTCGGGGCCAACGACCGCCTCCTTTACCAGTTGCACCAGGCCCGCGTGCTCTGCGGCGTGGACAAGCTGCGGGCCGACAACGCCGTGACCGCGGCCAACGGCGGGCGCATCGTGGATGGCACCGGGGCCGCCGGCCAGCAGTTCGCCGTGGCGGTGATTGACTCGGGCATTGACACCCGCAACACCGACCTGCCCTTCGACAACGTCACCTCCGCCACCGGCGTGCCCACGACCAAGGTCCTCCAGAACGTGCAGATCGTCGGCGACGACGCCGCGGGCACCGTGACCTACGGGGAAAACCTCGTCACTACGGACACCGTCAACCACGGCACCCACTGCTCCGGCATCGTCGGCGGCAGCGGCGCGTTTTCCCGCACCACGGCGGCCACCGCCGGCCCCGGCGTGGGGACGACGGAGGACTTCTCCGGCGTGGCGGGCCGCTTCACCGGCAGCACCATCGCTGACGCGCGCACGGCCACCTCCGGTGTCAAGCTCGTCGGCCTCGGCTCCGGCGCGGTCCTGTTCATCCTCGACGCGCTCGGCGGCTTTGAATACGTGCTGCAAAACCAGGTCAAGTATAACATCCGCGTCACGTCGAACTCCTACGGCAGCACGGGGGCCTACCAGCCCGACAGCGCGTTGAACATGGCCATCCAGAAGGCTTACGACGCCGGCATCACCAACGTCTTCGCCGCCGGCAACTCCGGCCCCGGCGTGGACACCATCGGCGACAACTCCAAGAACCCTGCCGTCATCTCCGTGGCCGCCGGCACCAAGGAAGGCGGCCTGGCCTCCTTCTCCTCCCGCGGCCTGCCCATTGCCCAGCGCACGGGGTTGAACGCCTACAACTTCCCCGCCATCACCGCGCCGGGCACCGGCCGCGAGTTCCTGTTCGACGCCCCGTATGACCCCGCGGCGATGAGCCCGTTCGTCGCCGGCGTCACCGCGGCCAACCCGGACACCGTGGGCAAGAAGTTCTACTCCGACATCATCTCCACGCGCTGCCTGCCCGGCGGCCCGGCCGTGGGCACCAACGACCAGGAGTTCCCGACGCCCTACCAGTCGAACTACACGATGATCTCGGGCACCTCAATGGCGACGCCCTTCGTGGCCGGCACCTGCGCGCTGCTCCTGGGCGCGAACCCGAACCTGACCCCGGCCGGGATCAAGGGCATCCTCCAGGCCACCGCGACCCACCTGCCGGACTACCAGGACTACGAGGCTGGCGCCGGCTACCTCAACGCCTACGCCGCCGTGGACCTGGCGTTGAACCCCGGCAAGCCCTACGGGCCCTTCAACCGCGTGGAGGCTCCCTACGCCAGCAACTACCCGGCGTTCATCACCGCCATCAACGCGGCGCCCCTGGACCCGACGCTCCGCCCGGCCGGCTACCCGCCGTTGACCCTCACCACCGGCCAGAACCACGACGAGGACTTCACCCAGCCCTACAACCCGCAGTCCGTCAGCGCGGCGGACTACCCCGCCGCCAAGACCAAGGCGGCGACCAACGACAACACCTACGCCTTCGTCGTGGACGCCGACGCCAGCGGCAACCCCATCGCCAACCTGCCCGCCACCGCGAAGACCACGGTGCTCGACGTTCGCATCCAGTTCAGCGGGGACCCCGCCACCGTCGCCGGCACCGCCGGGGGCAACAGCATCGGCCTGCTCCTCTGGGCGCCGGACGGCACCTTCTACAGCAGCGGCATCGCCCTGCCCGTGGAAGACGCCCCGAACCGCCAGGTCGTCGTCAAGAACCCCAAACCCGGCCTCTGGGTGGCCGAGTTCCGCGGCATCCGCGGCCTGGCCGCCGTGCCCGTCACTCCGCCCACCGGCGTCGGCCTGCCCGACACCATCAACGGGCAGATCTACCGCAACAACCAGACCGTCACCAACCCGCCGACGGACGCCAACAACATCCCGCAGTCCACGGCCATCAACTTCGCCCTGGTCAACCGCTACCTGGACCAGGTCACCAGCGGCTTCTTCAAGCCCACCAACAAGGTGTCCCGCGCAGACTTCGTGCAGGTGCTGGCCGACAACACGCCCCTGCGCCAGAGCCTCGCCACCGGCAGCTCGCCCTACACGGACGTCACCGGAGCTACCGCCCGCTACGCCGAGGCCGCCGCGCAGTCCGGCTCCACCCTGCGGGACTGGAACTTCACCCCCGGGCCGACGCTGCCGAACAACAGCGCCACCTTCACGCCGGACACGTTCATCACCCGGATGCAGTCCGCCGTCGCCCTGGTGCGCGCCCTCGGCCTGGACGCCGAGGCCCAAAAACTCGCCGGCACAGCCGTCAAGGTCTCCTACCAGGGGAACCTCATCCCGGTCACGGACGCCGGCGTGGTCTCGCCCTCCCAGCGCGGCTACCTCCAGTTGGCGCTCAACCGCGGGTTGATCACGTTCGTCCCCGTCCTCGGCACGGACGGGCGCTACACGGCCACCGCCACCCCGAGCAAGACGCTCCTGCGCGCGGACCTGGCAGTCGCCATCGTGAACTTCCGCAACATCTTCCGCGTTGGCAACTCACTCGCCGCCACGGAGTTCGCGCCCCAGGCACCCTGAACTTCCAACCCCCCACCCGTCACGCTCCGACCACCACCGTTAGTTAACCTGACCCACGCAATGATGATTAACCCACGAACGATCCTCGCCGCTGCCTTCACCGGCACCTTGCTGCTCGCGGGCGCCGCCCGCGGCCAAGCGCAAGACCGCATCTACGGGTTCGGCGGGACCGGCTTCACCCCCGGCAGCTTCTCGCTGTTCTACTTCAACAGCAACAACCCCGGCAACCTCACCACGGTGAACCCCATCACCGGGGTAACGGCTGGCTACACGCTCCAGGCCATTGATTTCCGCCCGAGCAACGGGGAACTCTACGGCCTGGGTTACAACGGGACCGACACGGCCCAACTCTTCGTCATCAACCCGCTCACCGCCGTGGCCACCGCGCGCGGCGGCACCTTCAACATCGGCTCCGCGGACGGCGGCCTCGGCCTGTCCCTCGGCATCGGCTTCAACCCGACCAACGGCCTGCTGCGCGTGCTCACCGGCACCAACGGCAACTTCCGCGTCAACCCCGACACCGGTGCCATCGTGACCACCACGGCCACGGACGGCGGCCTGCGTTACCCCGCTTCCGGCGACCCGAACTCCGGCAAC
>CAXTFX010000093.1:0-12158 GCA_964243185.1 uncultured Chthoniobacterales bacterium | reverse complement strand
ACCCACGCCGGCTACCGGCTCGGGAGATGCACACGCAAAAGAGAACCGCTTTAGGGCGATTCTCGTTGGCGTCAGCCTCCGGTTTGACGGGCGAGCGTCCCCGGTGGCTACGCCCGCCAACCGGGGAGAGTCGCCCTACAAAGCACACCGCCTCGGCTGATTTATTTGAGGATCGCTCCAAATGGCCTCACGGGTCCAAGTGCGGATCAAGTTGCGCGAGCATCGCTTGGTAGTCGGCGCGGTTCCGCAACGACGCCCACGCGGGGTCGTAACGGAGTTGACCAAATTCGGGTCCGCCCGCCGTTTTGGCCAGGATCAACAGGTGGTGCATCGCTTCCTCCGCTTCCCCCGTCCACGCCAGGATCATCGCCAGCGCCATCTCCAATCCAGGGCCGTCCATCGCGTCCGCCGAAACCGGGCGCATCTCCACCGCGCGTCGCCCCGCGCGCAGGGCGTCCTCCTTGTGTTCGAGGCCGGCGTCGATCAACCCGAGCAGCGCCAGCGCGAAGGGGTCCTCAGGATGTTGACGCACGGCCAGTTCCGCACCCTCACGCGCGCGACGCATCGCCTCCCGCGCCCTGTCGCGGTCTCCCGCCGCACGAGCCACCAGGGCCTCGACCCAACTACGCGGTAGCATCCAGCTATTAAACCCGGGAAGCTCCGCGCTTTGGAACCCTGTCAGCGTCTTAGCGGCCTCTGCCGTCTGGTTTTCGTAAAGCGCCGCGCACAATCGGGCGTAGGTCGTGGCACCGTTAGGATCATATCCCGGTGTCAGCAGGTTAAGTTGCGCACGCGCCGCCGCAGTTTGTCCGGCAGAAAGCAGTGCCGACGCCTTTACCAGCCGGAAAAAATCCCTCGACTCTGGCAAGTCTTTGATTGCAGTGTCGGCTACACGGATCTCTTCTCGATACACCCGCAACATGTCGTAAAGGATCGCTTCATCGTTGAGGCGAATGGAACGAGTGCGAGGATCGGGGGGATCAAGCGAGAACGCTTTCTCTTGGTTCGAGAGTGCTTCCCGCCATCGGCCAAGTCGCCGGTCGATGTAGCTCGCCAGAGCAAATACCTCCGCGTTGTTTGGCAACGCCATTCGGGCGATGTCCAGCTCCCGCCGGGCACTCTCGTAACCCCGACGACCACGGTAAATCAACCTGGCGCGGGCGAGGTGCGCCTCACCGAGATTGGGTTGCAGTCGCAGGGCGGCATTGACAGCAGCCTCCTGTAGTGCGAGCCGCTGGGGCGAGGCGTCCAGGCCCGTGAAGTAAAGTTGGTCGTGCGCCTTGGCGGCTAGGCACCACGCCAGCGCAAAGCGTTCGTCGCGCCGGGTAGCCTCGTCCAGCAGGCGCACCGCCCGCAACAGCGTTTCGCGCCAGTCGGCCGTTTCTTGCACCCCAACGACAAATTCCCGGGCTTGCAGGTAAAGGTCGTAGGCGGCGAGGTCCGTGGTGGGCCGGGCGTCAATGGCGGCCCGTTCGTCGGGGGAAAGCTTGGCCCGTAGGCTAGTGGCGATGCGCTCGGCGACCTCGCTCTGGATGGCGAAAACATCGTCGAGCGGCCGGTCGTAGTGCTCGGCCCAGCGGTGCGCGTCGCTGCGGGCATCAATGAGTTGCGCCCGCACCCGGACTTGGTTGCCGGCGCGCTGCACGCTGCCTTCGACGATGTGCGTCACCCCCAGCGCGGCGGCGATCCCGCGCAGGTTGCGGCGGTTGGCGGCGTCGCGGTATGGCATCACCGAGGTGCGGGAGATGACCTTTAGGTCGGCCACCTTAGTCAAGTTGGTCAGGATCTCCTCCTGCACGCCGTCCGCGAAAAAGGCGTTGGCCCGGTCCTCGCTCAGGTTCTCGAAGGGCAGCACCGCGACGCTTTTCTCCGGGGCGTCGGGGAGAACGGCGGAAACCGGCGGCGGGGCCGGGCCGGGGGCGGTGACGCGCCAGTGGGTCCAGCCCAGACCCAACGCCACCGCGGCAACCAGGGCGCCCCCGACGACCGTGAGGAGCCGCGCCCGCCCGCGGCCGCACGGCGTTTTCTCTGCCCCGTCGTCCGACGTCACCACCGGCGCCACCGCGGCGGCACCGACCGCGCTCGGCGGCTGCTCGCGGCAGCGGCGCAGTTGCTCGGCCAACTCCCGGGCGCTCTGCGGGCGCTCGGCGGGGTCGGCGGCGAGCACGCCGCGCAGCAGCGCCACGACCGGGGCGGGCACGTTCGTTCGCCTCGTGAAGGTGCCGCAGCGGCAGGGGGCGGTGGACTTGCCGGTCGTGAATTTCCGTCAGGCTGCGACCGGGGAAGGGCACCTTGGCCGTGAGGAGATACCACAGGGTCACCCCCAGGCTGTAGAGGTCCGCGCGACTGTCAATGGCCTCGCCGCCACCCTCGGCGGCGAACTGCTCGGGGCTGGCGAAGGCCGGCGTGCCCACGAAGCCGCCGTGCGTGAGGTCGGCCGCCTCGCCGCTACCCAGCGCCGCGACGGCGACGGCCTTGGCCAGACCAAAGTCAATGACCTTGACCACGAGCCCGTCGCCATCCTCCCCGCCGCCGCCGCTGACCATGAGGTTGGACGGCTTGAGGTCCCGGTGCACGATGCCGCGCGCCTCGGCGGCCACCAGCGCGCGGGTGACTTGTTGGGCTACCTCCAACGCCAGCGCGACCGGCAGCGGGCCGTCGCGGCGCACCCGCGCCGCCAAGGTCTCGCCCTCGACCAGCTCCATCGCGTAGAAGCACTGGCCGTCCTGCTCGCCGTAGTGGAACACGCTGGCCACGTTGGGGTGGCGCAGGCGGGCGGCGTCCTTGGCCTCACGCAGGAAGCGGGCGCGGGTTTCGGGGTGGGCGGCCGAGACGCGGGCGTCAATGACCTTCAGGGCCACGGGGCAGTCCAGGACGGTGTCGCGGGCGAGGTAGGTCACGCCCATCGCCCCGTGGCCGAGCTCGATGGGCGCGCGGTCCCCCGCCGATTCCCGGGCCAGCTCGTAATGGGCGAAGCGGTGGGGCGGCGGGGCAAGGGGAGAGCCCGGCGCCACGGCGGCCGCCAGCGTATTCACTTCGGCTTGGGTCGCCGACGTGCGGCCGTCTCCGGCACCGCTTTCCAACCCTGCCCTCAGCAGACAAACCGGACAGGGCGAATGTCCGCTGGCGCCCCCGCCGCGAGGGGGCAGCGCCGCGCCGCACGTGTGGCACACCGGGGTGAGTGCGGGAGGGTCCACAACGTCATCCATCGTAGCCACAAGCTTCCGCGCGTGGCAAGAGCAACCGGGATGCGGTGCCGCCGCGGTTCCTGGGAAACGCCGAGGGGGGGTGGCAGAGGCTGACTCCCCGGACGCGCCGCCGGAGGTCCCGATCCATCGGATCGGCTCGATCCTGGCCGGACCTGCCCGGGGGATACCCCTTCTTCTAAGCTCAGTCCGACGGCTCGGGAGGGACCCGCCCCGTGAGCCAGGGTCCGCGTCCTTCGGAAAAGATGCCGCAGCCGGAGGGACGCGGACCCTGGCTCACGGGGCGGGTCCCTCCCGGCGCCGAAACGAGCCGTCAGACAGAACCTAGTTGCGGAGGATTAGTTTTTGTGGGAAGAACTTCGTCCCTTCAGACACTGGGGAGGCCCGACCGGGCGGTTCCAGCGTCGCCTTGACAGACTTCGGGCCTGCCCGAGAATGTCGGGTGGGGGGCGGAACAGGTGGACCGTTAGCTTTCAAAATTTGGCGGTGAGCGATACAACCTACTCGCCGGCAGCAATTTCGGGGTCTTAGCTCAGTTGGTAGAGCGCCTCAATGGCATTGAGGAGGTCAGGGGTTCGAATCCCCTAGGCTCCATTCCCCCGCGGGCACTGATGCAGGGATGGCGAAGGTTCGCGGAATCCGCTGGGCTGCTCCGAAGCTCATTACTTATCGAACGACGCTCGGTCCGGGCCAGCCGGCGCTCATGGCTCGGGGAAAGCGAGAACGGGGACACGACGGAGGGGAGCGGCGAATCATTCTGCCCAACGGGGGCGATCCGGGGGGCCGACGAACTCCACCCGCCGGTTTTTCAAACGGGCGGGCACGTCCGATGGCCGGCACGAGCGCGATGTCAACAAAAGTGGGTCAGCCAACAGACGTTTGAAACCGTGGCCGGGACCCTCGCTTTTTCTCCTTTTATGAACGAACAAAATATGATCAGTCGCCGTCAGGCGATCACGGGGTTAGGCGTTGGCCTGGCGGCGGTTGCGGCCCGGCCGGTCCTGGCGGCGGAAGAGGGATCGAAGCCGGAATCCATGCCCCCGGAGAAACTGGAGGACCCCACCAAGAAGTATCCCAAGCCGCCCTTCCAGGGTCAGTCGCAGCCGTGGCCGGGGTTGGCCGGCAAGATGGAGCCGCCCCCCGACCACGGGGAGAAGAGCTACCGGGGTTCCGGCCGGTTGCGGGGTCGAAAGGCGCTGATCACCGGCGGGGACTCCGGCATGGGGCGCGCCGCCGCCATCGCGTATGCGCGGGAGGGCGCCGATGTGGCCATCAACTATTACCCGACCGAGGAGGCGGACGCGCAGGAGGTCGTCGCGCTCATCAAACAAGCCGGCCGCAAGGCCCTGGCGCTGCCCGGGGACCTACGGGACGAGGCGTTCTGCCAGAAGCTGGTCGCCGACGCCGTGGCCGGACTCGGCGGCTTGGACATCCTGGTCAGCAACGCGGCCCGGCAACAATCGCGTCAATCCATCCTCGATATCTCCAGCGAGGACTTTGACGCCACCATGAAGACGAACCTCTACGCGCCTTTTTGGATCATCAAAGCGGCCTTGCCGCACCTGCCCGCCGGGGCTGCCATCATCGGCACCACCTCCGAGCAGGCCTACGACCCTTCGGCCGACCTCTACGATTACGCGCAAACGAAGGCCGCGACGATGAACTTCGTCAAGTCTCTGTCCAAGCAACTCGCGCCAAAGGGAATCCGCGTGAACGGGGTCGCGCCGGGACCGATCTGGACCCCGTTGCAGGTGAGCGGCGGCGCCACCCAGGAGAAGCTCAAACAGTTTGGCGGCCAGACCCCCTTCGGCCGGCCAGGCCAGCCGGCGGAGCTGGCGTCCATCTACGTCCAGCTCGCGGCCAGCGATGCCAGCTACGCCACCGGACAAATCTACGGCTCTTCCGGCGGGGCCGGCCAGCCGTAGGCAGAAGACAGCGAACGGGAACCTGCCCGACGTCGAACGTCGCCCGTTTTGACCGGCACCGCCGCCGCTGCGAACACCCCCGAAAACAGACCGGACTCACCCGCCGGCCTTGATGGCCGCCGTGATTTCGTTGGGGTATTTTTCGAGGTTCGTGCAGCCGTCCTGGTTGTAATCGCCCTTGGCCGCGTTCAGATCGAGCGGGTCGAGACCGTGCGCCTGCTTTCACCCGTCGGGAATTCCGTCCTTCCCGACGCCCTTCCGCCGCGTGCCGCCTTTGATCTCGCCCCATCCGCCCATCTCCGCCGGGTCCTGGATCGTGGAACCGCGTCGGCCGAGGGAGGTCAGGTCCGCGATGAGCCGCGCGTCCACGGCGTCCCGGGGCCGCGAGCAGCCGACGCCCGCGACGACCTTCGGTAGGCCGCCTCCGCGGGGTCCAGCTTCACCGGCACGGGGGGATGAATCGTCGTGGAGCCCTCCAGGGTCGGCGCGTCCGGGCCGGTGCCGAAGTCCGCGAGGGTGACAGGGCGGCCGTTGAGGCGGCCGTCGCGGTCCAGGTCCACGAGGTTGCCGTGCTGGAGGAGGTGGTCCGTTGGCTTGAACTCGCCGGCGAAGCGCTCGTTGGAGCTCGGTCCCCGGATGAAATAGTTGTTCTGTAGCGTCGCCGCGTGGTCGCCCGCGGAGTGGCCCTTGATCTTGGGACTGCGGCTCTGGTTGCTGATCCAGAGGTTGTGCGAGAACGTCACGTTCTCGCTTTCGCACAGGCAGCCGAAACGCTGCGGGCCGATGCCCGGGCCGATGAGGCAGTTTTGAAACGTCACGTCGCGGGACCGGCTCAGGCCGGTGCCATCCCAACGCCCGAACTGGATGGAAACGTGGTCATAGATCAGGTTGGCGGCCTCGTGCAACCCGAGGGTGTATTTCTTCTCCTGCCCCGGCGTCGGCCCCTGGCGGAAGCGCAAGTAGCGGACGATGACGTTGTGGGGGCCGGAGAAGGAGACCTCAAAGTTGCGGATGCCGACGCCCTCGCCCGGCGCGCTCTGGCCCAGGAGGGTGAGGTCGCTGGCGACGTGGACGGGGGAGCGCAGCCCGACGTAGCCGCCCACGTCAAAGAGGACGAAGCGCGGGCCGCGGGCAACGGCGTCGCCGAAGGAGCCGGGTCCGGTGTCGGCGAGGTTGGTGACGTGATAAACCTCGCCGCGAGCGCCGGGGCGGCAGCTGTCGCCCAAAGCCCAGCGCCGAGGATCCGGGCCGTCACCAGCCGGGGGAAGGGGTTTTTTCATCTGGTGATCCACTCTCGGGCCACGGTGCGGGCGTGGCGCTGACCGTCCTTCTTCGTCCCGGCGAACGTGATCCAGGACCTGGTCGCCCGCGGGGACGGTCGTGTCCAAGTCCCTGATGGCCTACAACTCGAAAAACGCGCGCACCCGCGTCAGGAAGCCCCGGCGGTATTCCTCCTCCCGCCGCTGCCGGGCGGCCGCCGCCCCCTCCCCGTCGGCGGTCCGGGCCTGGACGACACCCTCGGTTTCCAACTGCCGTTGCGCGAGCAACTCGCCCAGGCGGGGCAGGAGGCCCTCGTCCCGCGCGAGGATCTCGGCGAAGGCCGACTTGGTGATCTCCAGCACCTCGCAGTCCGTCACCGCCAGGACGCTGGCCCGGCGTCGCTCGCCCGTGAGCAGGCTCATCTCCCCGAAGCAATCCCCCCGGTGCAGGCTGGCCACGCGCGCGGTCGTGTCGTTGACGGACACGGACACGGCGGCTTCCCCGCGCAGGAGCACGAACATGCTGGCGCCCTCCGCGCCCTCCCGGATGATGGTCTCCCCGCGGCCGTAGGGGTGAAAGGTCGCGCGCTCGACCAGGGTTTGCAGGTGCTCGTCGGCGAGCCCCTGGAAGAGGCTTTGCGCCCGCAGGAGCTTCCCCGCCGCGGCCCGCTCGGTCCCGTGGGGGTCCCCGGCGACGATCCTTTGGCGGGGCCGGTCCACCTGGAGCGTGCGGGTGGGGAACGGGATGCGTAACCCGGCGCGGTGGAGGGCATACCACACGTTGGTCTGCACGCCGTCGCGGGCGCGGGTGTAGAAGCGGTGTTCCTCCAGCCAGAAGCGCAGCTCGTAGATGACCGCGCTGTCGCCGAAGCCCTTCAGAAACGCTTCCGGCGCGGGCTCCAGGAGGACGTGCGGGGCCTCCGCCGCGGCTCGGGCCAGGAGGTCCTTGACCCGGTTGGGCGCCGCCGCGTAGTCCACGCCGACGTCCAGCCGCAGGGCGTGCACGTGGCCGGGGGCGGCGTGGTAGTTGACCAGGGTGGCGCGGACGACGTGCTGGTTGGGCACGTCGAGCAAGACGTGGTCGTTGGTGCGGAAACGGCTGGAACGCCAGTTGATCTCCACGGCCTGAGCGTGGTGCCCGTCGAGCAGCAGCCAGTCGCCCGTGCGGAAGGGCTGGCTGCTCTGGAGGGCAAAGCCGGCGATGACGTTGCCCAACGTTTCCTGGAGCGCGAAGCCGAGCACCACGGCGATGATGGAGCTGCCCGCCAGCAGGCCCGGCACGGACACCCCGTAGATGAAGGTGACGACCGTCAGCGCCGCCACGAGCAGCCAGAGGCCCGCCGCCACCTCGCGGACGAACTTCGGGATGGACGTGCCGCGCCGCTCGAACGGGCGGCGGAAGCACAGCTCGTCCATTGGCCGCACCAGGGCCGCCGCGCCGAGGAGCACCGCCGCCGCGCCGAGCTCCCGCCGGCCGGGCAGGTTCGGGGCCAGGATCGTGGCCGCGACCCACGGGGCGAACGCGAGGGAGAAGAGCTGGTAGAAGATTCCCAGCCGGGGCAGCCGCAGTCGCCACTTGAGGAGCCGGCCGAACCCGACGAGCAGCAAGTAGGCCCCGAAGGTCAGGGCGAGCACCTCCCCGTCCAGCGTCAGGTCGGAAAAGCGGAACGGGGAAACGGGCGCGGCGACCGGGTTCAGGGCGGGGGAAACGGCGGGGCTCGGGTTCACGGCAACGGCAGGCATTGGCGCCGATGGTAGCCGCCCGGCCGCCCGCCCGGCAAGCCCGGCGCGCGGGCGAAATCCGCGCCGACGGCGGTAGGGGCGCGGCGACGTGCCGTCCGGGGAGGCCCCGGGATCGCGAGCGTGTCACCCGGGGCAAAGTAGCGTAGGGCCTTCCCGTTTACGGCCGGGCAGGTTGGTGTCCAGGGCGCGGTAGGTCACGCCCATCGCCCCGCGACCGACTTCGTGCAGGTTGACGCCGTCCGCGCGCAGGCAGACCTCGTAGTGCTGGAAGCGGCGGCTCCCGGGCGGCGGTGGCTCGTGCGCCTCGGTGGCGCCGAGGTTAACTGCTGCGTTGGCCGCGGCCGACGACGGGCGCACGCTGCCTCGTTGAGGGTCGGTTTCGTTTGGTTCCTCGAAGCCGACGAGGAGCAGACAGTTCAAACAATGCCGCCGCGCGCCGTGTTCGCCCCCCGACAACGGCGCCCCGCGATGCGCGCAGCGCCGGGCGGCGGCTTCTTCGGGCAGAGGCGGCGTTGACATGAGGGAGAAAGGGTTTGGGCACCCACATCCTCGACGCCTCGACGCGAGCACCGGGACTGGACCCCGCCTGGGGCGCGCATCGACGCTTCCTGCTGAAAGGACCTCCTCCAAATAAATGCTCCTACCACCGAAAGGGTCAGGCACGTTGTTGCCCAGGCTCGGCATAACCCCGTGTCACGGGGCCGCTGGGTCAGTCTCGCTCCGGAAGTAGCTGGCAAATTCATGACCCCCTACTTGCGCGAGCGACTTCTGCGCTGGTGCGCCACGGAGGAGTTCTGCGAACCAACTTACGGTTGTCGCCACGGCGCAGTGAAGAACAATCGCTGGGCGTGCGGCGGTTGTTAGTCTCGGCCGCGCTCGTCAAGGTGACTTTGTTGCCCACCCGAGGCGAGCGCCTCCCCCGCGGTGGACCAGTTCGGCAGGAAGCGAGGCGCCAATGACATACCTGTAAGGCCTTCGCCCACGTATCGTGTTTTTCGGCAATGCACGATCGCTAAGGTTCCTCGTCAACCGTGGCATCGCCATCACGAAAACCATGCTTAAAATCTTTCCAGGTAGAATTTGACCCATGTCCATGCCTTCACCGCGGCGGTGCAGCGCAAAGATTTAGAGGACATGCTCGCCCACCTGGCTGAGGACGTCGTCCCCAACACCCCGCTCGTCGCCGAGCTCTTCCGGGGAAAGGCGGCCATCCGACCCGTCGTCGAGGCGCTCTTGGGCGTGGTGGACCGGTTCGACTTCCTTGAGCTCGTGCAGGGTCCCCGGCACGTCGCCGAGTTCTTCCGGGTGACGGCCGGGTCGGAGGTGTTGGACGGGGTGGATTACTGGCGTCTCAACGACGCCGGCTTGATCCAGGAGATGACGGTGCTGTGGCGTCCCCTGCCGGCGGTGTTGGCGGTGCAGAGCCGATTGGCTCCCCGTTGAGCGCCGAAGCCGTTGAGCGGAGGTGGTGGTCGGCTCCAGGTTGACGGGGTCACGAATCGTGCGCTCCATGGCGACCCGAGTCGTGTCCCTAAACGTTTGCCTGCCCGGCTCCCCAACCGCGTCGCGCGTGCTCGACACCACGCCGCGGTGGGAGTGTCACCTACCTTGTGCATGAAGAGTTTACCGTTTGATCCCTGACTCGGAAGGGGCGGGACGGCGACGATTCGTGCGCTCAACCGACTTGTGCACCGAGCGGTAACCTCCCTGATCGTGCTCGGGACGAGGCGAAGCGGCGCGGTGCCCCGGGCGTGCCCGGCGATCTGCACACGTAGATGAAACGGCGCCTCGGCCCGTCGCTTGCGCTTGACGGGGAGCATCGCCCGGCCGGACGATCCACCTCGGTGCGGAACCCTCGCCCGACGGCCTCAAGCCGGGTAAACCAGCCCGTGCTGCTGACAGAGCCGCGCGATGCTCTCCGGCTGGAACTCAATGCCGTAGCGGGTGGGCAGGTCGGAGTCGCCCAGAACGGCGCCCGGGTTCGGCGCGCCGGTGGCGGCCATCCGCTCGCCCAACTCGTCGAAAAAGCGCTCGAAGCCGCCCGGCGAGATGATCTCCAGGATACGGCAAGGTGCGTCGCCGGCGTTCCAGAACGTGTGCCACTGTTGCCGCGGCTTGAACACAAGGTCGCCCGGCTCCGCAAACACCACGTCCTCGCCGAGCCGGGCGCCGAGGCGGCCTTCGAGCACGAAGCTATACTCGTCCTCGCGCTCGTGCCGGTGCAGCGGCGCCACCAGGGTGCGCGGCGGGATCGGGTGTTCGACCAGCGAGAACGTCCCACCCGATTCCCCGGCCCACACCATGAACCGCACGCCCAGGGAGCCGAGATCCACCGCCTTGCCGCCACGCGGGCCGACCAGGCGCGGCCCGGTCGAGCCGTCGAACCGGGCGGAGGGGGACTGGGCGGACGGGAGCGACTGCTCTTGCCCGGTTGGCGGCGGCGTGGTCATGGGGGTATCTCCTGGGGGGAGAAGGTTGACGTCATGCTCGTCAAGTAGTGCTCGGTTTGGATCGGCGCGATGTTTGGCCCGTCCCCGGGTCTAAACGTGTTTCATCCGGCGTTTCGGGTGTGAACCATCAACTCCGCTCCCCTAGACGGTCGCTTACGCTTGAACGCCGGGTGGCGCTGGACGTGCGTAATCCTTGGTGCGGCGACCGGAACCGAGTTCACTCCTGGGGCGGCCGGCGGCTGAACTGTCCCGCGTCGGCCACCGCGGCGCGGACTGCGGCCCACGGCGGCAAGCCCAACTTCAGGTAGGCTTGGAATGCCGAGACGAGGTGCATGGGGTGACGCTGGTGAGAGAGCCGAAAGAAGGTTTTCATGTCGTTGGAAGCTGCGCCGGACGCGAGCGGCGGGGACGAGCGGAGGGTGGCGGGCGGCCGCTGGTGGGAGAAGAGGGCAACCGCCGGTGGTGAGGTCAACGGGTCAGCCGTGGCGCGCTAAACCGACGGCGACCATTTTGACGAACGGGTCGGCTTGGAGAAGTCCGTGCGCCCACTGGGCGTCCAAGTCCGCCGTGGGCTTGGCCGCAGCGATCTCCTCCGGGCTGCGACCGGCTTGGACCAGGGGGGCGATCCGGCGCTGCACCTCGGCCAGCATGTCGCGGGCAGCGCGCAGTTGGGCCGCGTCGCCCACCGGGCCGTGGCCGGGCACGATGCGGGTGCGGGCGGTGAGGCCCTCCAGGCCGAGGAGCCGGTCGGCGGCGGCGACCATGCCGCCGATCCAACCGCCGCTGGAGTAATCAATGACGGGGTAGAAGCCGTTGAAGAACAGGTCGCCCGTGTGCAGCACGTCCGCTCCGGGGAAGAGGACGGCCACGTCCCCGTCGGTGTGCGCCGGCTCCAGGTGGAGGAGCTCGATGCGCTCGGCCCCGGAGTAGAGGGTGGTCCGGTCGGGGAAGGTGGCCACGGGCAGGGCCGCGGCGGGCGAGGGCGGAAAACGGAAGCCAAAGGTCTCGATGAACTGCTCGCTGGCGAGTCGCGCGCGGACGTTGGCGTGGGCGACGATGCGGGCGCCGGCCCGGCCGAAGAACTCGTTGCCCCCCGTGTGGTCGAAGTGCCAGTGGGTGTTGACCAACGTGCGCACGGGCCGGCCGCCGGCCAGGGTGGCGACGGCCTGGGCGACGGCGGCCGCGCGCGAGCGCACCCCGCTGTCCACCACGAGCGTCCCTTCGGGGGCGGCGTGGACGACGATGTTGCCCCCCGGGCCGCTCAACAGGTGCAGCGCCTCGCCAAGTTCGGTGGTCTCGACCTTCGCGGCTTCAAAGGCCGGGATGGTCGGCAGGGCCGGCGGCTCGGGTCGGGGCGTCGGCTCCCCCGCGGCCCGCGCCGACCGCGCCGGCCAGCCGGCCGCCGTGGCGGTCGCCCCGCCGAGGATCGCCAGCGTCCGCAGGAACCGCCGTCGGGTCGGTGGCGGCGGGGCTGCGGCCAAGGTTGGGGTGGGAACGGTAGCGGGGTGATGGAACGGTGATGGTTGCACGGGATGTGGTGGGTTAGGCGGTTGGGGACGTTGGAAGGCCGGAGGG
>CAXTFX010000092.1:0-12185 GCA_964243185.1 uncultured Chthoniobacterales bacterium | reverse complement strand
CGCTCGACGGCTTCGGCTTCGACCCGACCGGCCTCGTCGCCCTGGACGTGGGCGGGGAGACGCCCGCCCTGCGCCTGGCCGAGACCCTGGCGGGAACGGCCGGGTTCTTCAAGATCGGCCTGGAACTGTTCACCGCCGCCGGGCCGGGAATCGTCGGCCGGGTGCGCGCGGCGGCGGGGCCGGACGTTGGCATCTTCCTGGACCTGAAGTTTCACGACATCCCGAACACCGTCGAGGGGGCCGCGCGGGCGGCGGCGGGGCTCGGCGTGGAGATGCTCACGGTCCACCTCGGCGGCGGCACGAAAATGCTCCGGGCCGCGGTGCGCGGGGCCGGGGCGGGGGGACCGCTGGTGCTGGGGGTGAGCGTGCTGACGAGCTCCACGGCGGAAACGCTCTGGGAGGCGGGCGTCGCGGCCAACGTGACCGTCCGGGACCAGGTCATGCGTTTGGCGGGCCTGGGGAAGGCGGCCGGCGTGGGCGGCTTCGTGGCCAGCCCGCACGAGGTGATCGGCCTGCGGCGGGAGTTCGGCCCGGGGCCGCGGCTGGTGATCCCCGGCGTGCGCCCGGCCGGGAGCGACGCGGGCGACCAGCGGCGGACCATGACTCCCGCCGAGGCGTTGACGGCCGGAGCGGACCACCTCGTCATCGGCCGGCCCATCACCGGTGCGTCGGACCCCCGGGCGGCGGCGGGGCGCATCCTGGAGGAGATGGCCGCGGCCGTCGGGGAATAGATGCACGCCGCGCTTCCCGCGTTGGAGCTCCTCGCTGACCCGGAGCCGCACCCGGCGCCGTGGAACATGGCGTGGGACGAGGCGTTGCTGGCAACGGCCCGCGCGCCCGTCCTGCGTTTCTACCGCTGGGAGCGCCCGGCGGTGTCGTTCGGCTGCTTCCAGCCGTGGACGGAGGTGGGGGCGCAATTCCCGGGCCGCGAACGGGTGCGCCGACCGACGGGCGGCGGCGCCGTCGAGCACGGCGACGGGGGGGAAACGGCCACCTACGCCTTGGTCGTCCCGCGCGCGGGCGGGGCGCTGGCGGCGTTGGGCGAACGGCCGGCGGCGGCGTTCCGGCGGGTTCACGGGGCGTTGGCGGAGGCGTTGGGCGCGCAGGGCGTCAGGGTGGTTTTGCACGAAGCCCCCGTCGCGGCGAGCCTCGGCGGGGCGTGTTTTTACGACCAGCCGGTCCCGGGCGACCTCGTGTTGGCGGGCGACGGCCGGAAGGTCGCGGGCGCGGCGCAACGGCGGACCCGGGCGGGGCTGTTGCACCAGGGCAGCCTCCGGGTTCCCGGCGGGCTGGACGTGCCGCGGCTGGCGGCGGGCTTCGCCGCGGCGTTGCGCGGAACGCCGCCGGGCGGATGGACGGGCCTCGACCCGGAGGTCGGCAGGTTGGCGGAGGAATTGGCCCGGACGAAATACGGCCAGCGCGCCTGGACCGAACGGCGTTGAGCCGCGGGGTTCACGGCACCAGCTCCCGGCCGCTCGCCTCCCGCTCGAAGCTCCTTGACGCCAGCACCCCGCCCAGCCGCCGCACCGCTTCGGCGCACTCCTCGAACGTGTTATACAACGCCGCCGGGGCCAGCCGCAGGATGTCCGGCGGCCGGTGGTCGGCGATCACGCCCGCGGCCCGCAGCGCCCGGCACAGCCGCGCCGCCTCTGGGTGGACCAGCGCCACGTGCCCCCCCCGCCGCGCCGGCTCGCGCGGGTTGGCGAAGCGAAAGCCCGCCCCGGCGAGCTTCGTTTCCACCTCCGCCATCAGGAAGTCCGTCAACGCCAGGGACCGCTCGCGCATCCAGCCGACGCCGGCCTCCTCCACGACCGCGAGCGCGCCGTCGAGCGCGGCGAGGCTGAGGATGTCCGGCGTGCCGATCTGCAAGGCCCCGGCGTCCCCGGCGGACGCCATCTCCGGGGCCATGTCGAACTGCCGGGTCTTGTCCGCGCCCCACCAGCCGGCCAGCCCCGGCGCGCGGCCGTGGTGGCGGCGGTTCAGGTAGAGCCCGCCGACCGCGCCGGGGCCGGCGTTGAGGTATTTGTAATGGCACCAGAACGCGAAGTCCGCGCCGTCCGCCCCGAGGCTGTGCGGCATGGCGCCGATGGAGTGCGACAGGTCGAAGCCGAGGCGCGCCCCCGCCCGCCGCGCCGCCGCGCCGAGCCGCGGGAGGTCGAGCCGTTGCCCGGTGGTGTAAACGACGGCCGGGAGGACGACGAAACCCAGGTCCCGCGCCGGGTCCGCCAGGCGCGCCTCCACCTCCGCTTCGTCCAGGAGCCGGTCCGGGCCGGGGGGGACAAGCTCCAGGTGGGTCGCCGGGTCCAGCCCGCGCTGCCGCAGGTGGCTGGCGAGGGCGTAGAGGTCGCTCGGGAAATCGCCCGCGAAGGCCAGCACCCGCCGGGGCGGCGCGTAGAGCGTGGCCAGGAGCTGGTGCAGGTTCACGGTCGTGGAGCCCGTCACCGTGACCTCGCCCGGCTCCGCGCCGACGAGCGCCGCCACGCGCGCGGCCAGCCGTTCGCCGAGGTCGAACCAGCCCGCGTCCAGCCAGCCGCCGATGGCGCGGGTCCGCCATTCGTCCAGGCAGCGGCGCACGGCAATTTCGGCGTCGCGCGACAGCGGGCCGAGGGAGTTGCCGTCCAGGTAGATGCTGCCGTCGGCGGGGAGGTGGAAACGGTGGCGGAAGGGAGAGTGCATAAAAACTGCTCGGCCAGCGACCGCGGAACAGCCTTCCCGCGCGAAGCGCCGTTCCCTTCATACTCGTGATCTCACTCCTCTGCCGCCGGGAGCCACCAGCGGCAGACGATCCCGCACCTTCGCCGGGCGTCACCGGGGCGGCCCCGGGCGCGCGTCCAGCCGGCCCAGCACGTCCCGGCGCAGGTCATCTATCTTTTCGTGCAGGTGGGCGACCTCCAGCTCGGCGCGCAGGTTCACCTCGTATTCGATGTCCGCCCGCACCCGGTCCTTGGCCGCCTGCCGGTTCTGGGACAGGAGCAGGAAGACGCTCAGGAAGATGGCCTCCAGCGAGACGCTCATCGTCAGCAGGCCGAACGGGTAGGGGTCGAAGCGTTGGGCGTCCGGCGCCAGCATGTTCCAGCCGATCCACAGGGTGAAGAGGACGACGTGGATGTTCAGGAACGTGATGGACCCGGAGAACGCCGCGATGGCGTCGGCCGTCTTGGCGACGACGGTGCGCCGGTCCTCGGTTTCCTCGTTGACGTTGCGGGTCGCGGTGTGCCGGAGCATCTCGGAGGTCCGGCGCAAGCGCTTGCCCAGGGCCGTGAGCAGGTCCATCGCCGCGGCGGGGTGGGCCTTGAGGAAGGTCCCGAGGTCCCCCCGGTCCATGAGCAGGGCCTCCATCGGCTCCGTCACCCGCACGGTGGCCGAGCGGGCGCCGGCGTCGAGGAAGGCCAGCTCGC
This sequence comes from uncultured Chthoniobacterales bacterium, assembly GCA_964243185.1. Classification (GTDB taxonomy): domain Bacteria; phylum Verrucomicrobiota; class Verrucomicrobiia; order Chthoniobacterales; family SZAS-18; genus CAXTFX01. The sequence goes on along the minus strand of CAXTFX010000092.1, from coordinate 8,787 downwards.
CGAAGAAGTCGCCGGGGCCGACCTCCTCCAGCACGATCTTCTCCCCGGTGTCGTTCTTGAAGGACAGCTCCGCGGTCCCGGAGCGGACGACGAACATGGAGTCGCCGGGCTCGCCGTAGTTGAAGATGATGTGTTCGGCGGGGAAATGGACCACGTCCAGGTGCGTGGCCAGGGCGGCGCGCTCCTCGTCGTCGAGGAGGGTGAACAGGGGCACTTCGGCGAGGAGGGAGGCTTCGGCGGACATGACGGCGAGGTTTTTAGCCGAGTTGCCGGGGGCTGGGAAGCCCGTTCTCCCTTCCCGGACCAGGAAACTTGCCGCGGGATCACCGCGTGAGCGCCAGGGCGGGTGCGATCGCGCCCGCCTCTTCCCCGGGCTTCGCCCCGTGCAAATACCCGTGGACGACTTCTAGGAACCGTTTCACGTCCAGCGGCTTGGTCAGGTAATCCGCCGCGCCGGCCGCCCGCAGGGAGGCCGCCTGCGCGGGGATGGCGTCGGCGGAAACCATGACCACGGGGATGTCGCAGGTCGCCGGGTTGACCTGGAGCCGGTGCAGCACCTCCTCGCCGGAAACGTCGGGCAGGTGCAGGTCCAACAGGATCAGGTCGGGGCGGTGCTGGAACGCCATCTCCAGGCCGAGCCGGCCCTGCATGGCCACGAGCAGGCGCACGTTGCGCTCGCGCTCCAGCAGACAGCGGACGAGCTCCAGGTTGGAAAGGTTGTCCTCGACGAGGAGCACCCGGCGGGTGGCCCCGTCGTCGGCCGGGCGGGCGTCCTCCCCGGACCCGGGCGCGATGAAACCCAGCGGCGGGCCGCCGGGGCCCACGGGCACGGGCGCCGGGGCGGCGGCCCGCGGGAGCGTCACCGTGAAGGTGGTGCCCGCGCCCGGCTCGCTCTCGAAGGTGAGGGTGCCGTCCTGCGCCTCGACGAGCCGTTTGGAGAGCGCCAGGCCCAGCCCGGTGCCCTCCACCCCGCTGCGCTCCGCGCCGAGCCGGGCGAAGGGGGAAAACAGCTCGCCCCGCCGCTCCGCCGGGATGCCCGCCCCGGTGTCGCCGACGGTCAGTTGCACCCGCGCCGGGTCGCCGGGCGCGGGTCCCCAGCCCACGCGCACCTCCCCGCCCTCGCGGTTGTATTTCACGGCGTTGGACAACAGGTTGAGGAGCACCTGCTTGAGGCGTTGGGCGTCGGCGAGGACGTGGACGGAACTGTCGCCGCCGGCGCGCTCCAGCCGGACGCGGCGCGGGCGGGCGAGGGGTTGCACGAGGCCCAGCGCGTCGTCGAGCAGGTCGGCCACCCGCAGCGGGGCCAGGGTGAGGTCCAGCCGGCCGGCCTCGATGCGCGAGATGTCGAGCACCTCGTCAATGAGGCCGAGCAGGTGCCGGCCGGCCTTGAGGATGTGCTCGACGCTCTCGGTCTGGCCCGCGGGCAACGTGTCCATCTCGAGGAGCTGGCCGAAGCCGAGGATGGCGTTGAGGGGCGTCCGCAGCTCGTGGCTCATGCGCGAGAGGAACTCGCTCTTGGCCAGGTTGGCCCGCTCGGCTTCCTCCTGGGAAACGCGCATCGCCTCCTCGGCCCGTTTGCGCTGGATGGCGGCGGCCAGGACGTTAGCCACGGCGAGAACGAAATAAACGTCGTCCTGGGTGAAGCTGCGAGGCTCCCGCGCGTAGGCGCTGAGCACGCCGAAAGGGTTCTGGTCGCCGCCGATGTGCACGAGGATGGCGCTGGCGATGCCCGAGTCCCGCATGTGCGGGGTGGCGTTGAACAGGCGCTCGCGGCGGGTGTCCTCGACGACCAACGGCTCGGCGATCAGGAGGGCGTGGCCCGCGGGGGTGGAGTGGTCGGCCGGAGCGGTGTAGGTGCCGACCAGCCCCGGCTCCCAGCCCACGCCGGCGCGCAGGCGGAGTTCCCGGCCGTCGCGGGAGAGCTCCAGGATGGCCGTCCAGCCGACGGCGAGCATCGTGGCGAGGAGCCGGGCGGCGCGGTCCATCAGCGCGGGGAGGTCCCCGCTCTCCAGCGCGCGCTGGCCCAGCTCGGCGACGGCGGCCTGCTGGTGGGCGCGGGCGTCCAGGGCGTCGTTGGCCCCGGCCAGGGCGGCGGTGCGCTCGCGGACGCGGGTTTCGAGCTGGGCGTGGGCCGCTTGCAGGCGCTCCTCCGCCCCCCAGGCGGCGGCCAGGGCGTCGGTGCGCTCCTGGACGCGCTCCTCCAGCCGGCGGTTGGTGTAACGCAGGGTGTCGCGCATCGTTCGCAGCCCCTCGCGCGCCCCGTCCAGCCCGGCGGCGGCGACGACGACCTGGCGCTGCATCTCGTTGAAGCTCAAGGCCATCGCGCCAACCTCGTCCCGGGAGGACACCACCACCGGGGTGAGGTCGTCCACGCGGGCGTGGGCCTCGTCGAGTTTCCCCTGGGCCAGCGCCTGCATGGCGTGGGAGAAGTCGGCCAGGGTGCCGGTGGCCAGCCGGTCGGCCGCACGGGCGACCTCGCGCATGGCGTGGGAGATGATGCCGGGCAGCACCAGCCCGGCGGAGACCGTCAGCAGGGCGACGGCGACGAAGATGTCTTCGAGGACCGTTTTCAAGACGACCTGCGAGGGGTCCACGCTGTTGACCGCCAGCAGGTAGCCTGCCCCGTCGAAAACCAGCACCAGGAGCATGGCCCCGGTGAGCTTGACGTGCAGGGAGCACGGCATCCGCCGCTGCCCGGAGCGCCGCGCGTCCCGCCAGCGGCGCACGGCGAAGAGCAGGGAACCCGAGTAGGCCAGCGCGATGCCGGCCAGGACCGTCGGCAGCCCGAACTGCTGGAACCCCAGCACGGCCGACACCGCCCAGGTTGCCGCCGCCGCCACCCCGAGCCCGATGGTCCCCCGCGGCGCGCGGTAGGGCCGGGCCATCTCCGGGGCCTGCCGGCGCAGCAGCCACACGGCCACCGAGGGCAGCCCGATGCCGATGAGGTAGCACAGGTTCGCCGCGGCGATCAGCCACACCGGGTCGCCCAGCAGCAGGAACAAGATGGCCATCGCCGCCGTCCCGACCGTGGCCACCCAGGGCACGTCGAACCGGTTGCGCCGGGCCAGCGTCCGCGGCAGCAGCCCGTCCTCGGCGAGCTGGGAGAGCGTGCGCGTCGCCCCCGCCAGCGGGGCCAGGGTGCCGTGGAACATGTTGAGCGTCATGAACCAGATCGCCGCCGCGCGCGCCCCGTGGCCGAAAATCGGGGCAAACGTCGGCCCCAGGCTGTTCTGCAAATCCCCCAGCATCCCCGCCGGCCCCAGCACGCCCAGCCACACCAGGGGCAGGACCAGGAAATACAGCGTCGCCATCCCCGCGCTGGCGAACACGGCCCGCGGCACCTGCACGTTCGGGTCGCGCGTCTCGCCGACGTGACAGGTCGCCTGCTCGAAGGCCGGGGCGGCGAAGCCGATGAGGTAGAGCCCCGCCATCGCGCTCGTCACCGCCCCGAAGACCCCCGGGAACGGCGTGACCAGGTGAAACGTGGTCGCCTGCTCCCAGTTCACCGCGCCCGAGAGGACCGGCAAAACCCCCGACAAGAACGCCAGCAGCGCGGACCCCGTGGCGAGGGGGAGGGCCAGGCGCACGACCCAGCGGATGCCGCCGAGGTTCACGAGCGTGAACCCGGCCACCAGCGCGCAGGCCAGCGGCGTGACCGGCACCCCCGGCAGATACCAGGTGTGGATGGCCGTGGCCGAGAGGATGGCCGTCAACCCGCAGGTCGGGACCCAGCCCCACCAGTAACAAACCCCCGTCAGGTTGGCTAACACCGGGGAGATGGGTCGGAACGCCTCCGCGCAGGTCGCCGCGATGCCGCCGACGCGGTTGGGCCACATCAGCACCAGCTCGATCCACCCGGGCAGGGCGGCCCAGGAGAGCAGCAGCCCGAGGACCAGCAGCGGCACGGCCGCGCTGCCCTGCGTGGCGAACAGCCCCGTCCCCCCCGCGATGAGGAACAGGCTCTGGTTGCTGCCGCCCATCGCCAGCGCCGTCGTGCCCAGCCAGCCGAGGGTGCGCGGGTGGGCGGCGGGGACGGTTGGCGGGGGGGCGGGCATGGGGCCCTGTGCCCCAAGCACGCGCCGAGCCACGGGGCTAGGTTCCGACGGATGGCCCCCTCGTTGCGCCGGGAAGGACCCGCTCCGTCGGGTCCGCCGAGGGGGAAGACGACGCGGTTTCCGAAGGGCGCGGACCCGACGGAGCGGGTCCTTCCCGGGCCGTCCGACCGCCCTACGCCGCCCCGCGTAGGAGGTCCTTCATCCGGCCGAAGTGACCCTTGGCGCTGACCTCCGTGGCGGGGGCGTTGAGGAGCTTCCCGAGGTTGACCGTTTCCAGGTGGTCGCGGGAAAGCTCGCGCAGGAACGTGGAGGGCGTGCAGCCCGCGGCGCTGCCGTATTTCATCCGGGTGGCGCAGTGGGACACGCTCAACGTCCGCCGGGCGCGGGTGATGCCGACGTAGAACAGGCGGCGCTCCTCGTCCACGGTGCCCTCGGCGCGGGAACGTTCGTGCGGCAACAGCCCCTCCTCGACGCCGACGAGGAAGACGTGCGGGAACTCCAACCCCTTCGCCGCGTGCAGCGTGATGAGCGTGACCTGGGGGACCTTCTCCTCGTTCTGCTCGCGCTTCTTGTCCTGCCGGTCGCGGTCCAAGGAGACGCGGTCCATGAAGCCGCGCAGGCCGCCGTCCGGGCGGCGTTCCTGGTAGCGGCCGAGGTCGCGCAGCAGGTCGCGGACGTTGATCTCCCGGGCGGTGGCCTCGCCGGGCGTCTTGCAGGTGCGACGCAGCTCGGGCCAGAAGCCGATCTCCTCCAGCAGCGCGGTGGCGTTGGCGGCGTGGTCGGCGCCGGGGGCGAGCATCTGGGTCTCGTAACGGTCGAGCAGGGCGTGGAAATCCCGCAGGGCTCCGCGGGTCCGGGCGGAGATCGTCCCCAGGAATTCCTCGTCGGCCAGGGCGGCGAACAGGGTGGTTTTCCGCTCGATGGAATGCGCCAGGGCGCGCTCCACGGTGGTGTCGCCGATGCCGCGCGGGGGCAGGTTGATGACGCGCAGGAGCGCCTGGTCGTCGTCGGTGTTGAGCAGGCAGGCGACGTAGGCCAACAGGTCTTTCACCTCGCGCTTGTCGAAAAGGGAGGTGCCGCCGACGAGCCGGTAGGGGATGGCGCGCTCCTTCATCTCCAGCTCGAACGCCTTCGACTGCGCGTTCATGCGGTAGAGCACGGCGAAGTCGTCCCAGGACCGCGCCTCGCCGGCGGCGAGCAGCCGGTGCATCTCGCCGACGACGTAGGCGACCTCGTCCCCCTCGGTCGCCGCGGGGACGAGCCGGACCTTCTCGCCCGGGCCGTGCGCGCTCCAGAGCGTCTTGGGGCGGCGGCGGGGGTTGTTCTTGATGAGGGAGTTCGCCGTGTGGAGGATGGCGTTGGTGCTCCGGTAGTTCTGTTCGAGCTTGACGACGGTCGGGTTTGGGAAATGGCGCTCGAACTCCAGGATGTTCGCCACCTCGGCGCCGCGCCAGCCGTAGATGCTCTGGTCGTCGTCGCCCACCACGCAGACGTTCGGCGGGCTCCCGTGGGCGAGGAGGGAAACGAGGTCGAGCTGGAGCCGGTTGGTGTCCTGGAACTCGTCCACCATGAGGTAGTGGAACCGGTCCCGCCACTTCGCCCGGGCCTCCGGGTGCTCGCGCAGGAGGCGGACGGCGAGGAGCAAAAGGTCGTCGAAGTCCACGGCGTTCTGGCGCCGGAGGTCGGCCTGGTAGCGGTTGAAGACGGCGCCGACGAGGGATTCTTCCTGCACGGCGACGCCGCGGGCGACGGCCGGGTCGTTCTTGAGCCGGGAGATGAGGGCCTGGGCCGCGCCGGGTTCGAGCTTTTCGTCCGGGGCAGCGGTGCGCGTGAGGATGGCGCGGATCAGACCGAGGCTGTCGCCCTGGTCGTAGATGGAGAAGTTCGCCTTCCAACCCAGTCGCTCGATGTCCCCGCGCAGGATGCGGACGCAGAGGGCGTGAAAGGTGGAAACGGTCAGCTTTTTCGCCTCGTCCTCCGCGACCATGCCGGCGGCGCGCTCGCGCATCTCCCCGGCGGCCTTGTTGGTGAAGGTGACGGCGAGGATGTGCTTGGGGTGGACCCCGTGGGCGACGAGGTAGGCGATGCGGGCGGTGATGACGCGGGTCTTGCCCGTGCCGGCGCCGGCGAGGATGAGCACGGGTCCCGTGGTCTGGGTGACGGCGGCGCGCTGGGCGTCGTTGAGGTCGAACAGGCGGAAGGCGGGAGCGGCGGCCACGGCGCCGGAGGTTAGCAGCGACGGTAGGGAGGCGCGCGGGGGTTTTTGCGCGGGATGTTAGAAGGGACGCGCGGTGGCCGCTGCGGCGTCAGGCCGAAGCGGCGCGGTAGGCGGCGTCCAGGTCGGGGCCGAGGCGCAGCAGGGCCGCGATCCGGCGGGCGATGGCGGTGAACTCCCGCGCCTCGTCGGGGCGCAACGGGCGGCCGAGCACGCTGGCTTCCCGGTAGGAGAGCCATTTCTTCAACACCGGGTAGCCGCCGAGCGTGAACTCCCAAACGTCGCGCGGCACGTTGGCCCAACGGACGGTCTCGTTCAGGTAAACGTGGCAGGGGTGATACTCGAAGTGCGGTTGAGGCAGACCGGCGGCGCGCGCGGCCATCAACCGCTCCACGTGGTCCCCGCCCGGGTCCACGAGGGGCATCTCCACTTTGCCCCGGCCGGGCATGACGGCGCCGCCCTGGCCGAAGTGGCCCCAACCGGCGGTGACGGCGAGGTCGGTGGCGGGATCGAGGGGTTTGCCGTCGGTCTTCGTCAGCACGGCGACGGCGCGCAGGTCATCGGGCAACGGGCCGGCGGTGACGCCGGGCACGGGCGTTTCGGGGTCGAGCAGGGCGGCGACGCGGCGGCCGAGGGCGGCGGAGGCGAGCAGGGCGTCGCGGTCGGCGGGCAGCGGCAGGCGCGGCCAGTCCTGGCGGAGCGCGCCGGCGTTCTCCGCCCGGTAGGCCGGGGCGTGCAGGGTGGCGACGGCGTGGAAAAAGAGGCTGTCGGGGGGAACGGCGTCCGCGCCCGTGCCGAAGCCGGCGAGGGCGGCGGGGGAAAGGTTGGGCCGGGGCGGGTCGGCGTGGCCGTTGAGGATGGGCGCCTCGCTGAACAGTAGCGGGAACATCGCCACGTTCGACTCGACGATGTGGTGGTCCGCGAGGACCGGGGTGACTTGCGGCTGGTAAAAATCTTCCTTCCGGTTTTTCTGCCCCGCGCTCAACCAAACGTTTCCGGTGAAAATTTGGGGGAAATACTCGGGCCGTGGACGGTCAAGCAGGCTGTGGTCGTTAACCCAAAACAACCACCGGACATCGAACGGTCGGTAACAGTAGCGGACGATGGCTCCGGCAAGCGGACCCCGTTCCAGCAGGTCGCGGCGGACGGCGCGGGCGTCGTAGCGCGCGGTGGATGCCATGACGCCGGGGTAGAGGCGGGCAATCTCCTCGTCCGACAGGTCCGGTGAAAAGTATTCGCCCACGCGCCGTTCAAGTTCCACGCGATCAATGGCGACAAGGAAGTCGTCGCGGCTGGTTTTCACGCCGGGGAAGTTCGCCGGCAGCAGCTCGGGCAACCGCGGCCAGTCGAGCCAGCCCTTCCCCACGCTCACCGGCACGAACGGCAGCCCCAGCGCGGCGGGCGGGGCGAGGGTGACGTAGGCGGCGGGGTCGAAGGGCGCGGCGCTGGCCTCCAGTTCGGCGCGCTTGTCCTTGCCCCACCAATGCCGGAAGCGGATGGCGGCGGAGGTAGGGCGGGTTATCCCTAACCCGCCGCCGTTCGGCGTGGTCGGCGCGCTGCCCGGCGGCGGCTTAGGGATAACCCGCCCTACCTGGCCGCCGGTTGGCGAATCGGCCGCGCCCGTTTTCACCAGCGTCACCACCGCCGTGCCGACCTGGATGCCCTCCCGGTTGCTCTCGGTGGAGAAGACGCTGGGGTCGGGCCGGCCGTCGGGCGTGAGCTTGCCCGTCTTGTATTTGTCCCCGTTGAGGCAGTCCACCCACACGGCGTCAAACCCCGCCGCGAGCCGGGCGCGCATCAGCGGGTGGCTCAGGCCGTCCAACCACGAGTAGTTCGAGATGAAGGACACGATCCCCCGGCCGGGCGGCCCGCCGACGATGCGCCGCTCGGCCATGCGGAAGAAGCGCACGTAGAGGTCGTTCAACCCCTGGCCCTGCGGGGCGGGCAGGCCGGGGACGGCGGGGCCGCGGTAGGCCGCGGAGAGGTCGCGCTCCTCGTCCACCGCCAGCCCGGCGAAGCCGTTGTAGGGCGGGTTGCCGAGGATGACCAGGATGCGGGCCTCCTGCTTGACGGCCTCGGCGGCGGCGCGTTCGGCGGCGAGTTCCGGGAACAGCAGCGGGGCGCGGGCGGGGTCCGGCGGCTCCCAGCCGGTGAGGGCGTTGGTGAGGAAGACGGCGGCGCGCTCGTCGTGGCCCAGGGGGGCGCCGGCGGCGGCGAGTAACAGGCCCATCTGTAGGTGGGCGATGACGAAGGGCGCCGGGATCAGCTCGAAGCCGAACAGCCGCTCGCGGACGGCGGTCTTGAGGTCGGAGGCGAGCAGGGCGTCGGCGTCGCCGCGGGCGCGGAGGTTGCCCTCGATGCGCCGGAGGGTTTCCACGAGGTAGGCGCCGGTGCCGCAGCAAGGGTCGAGGACGACGACGCGGGGATCGGCCAACCCGTCCGACAACCCGAGGTCCGTTTTCAAAATGTCGTCCACGCGGGCGACCTGGTAGCGGACGATCTCGCGCGGGGTATACC
>CAXTFX010000091.1:6724-12197 GCA_964243185.1 uncultured Chthoniobacterales bacterium | reverse complement strand
GAGTTCGGCGGGGCGGACGTTCCCCGTGGCGGTGGAATACCTGGCGAAACCGTTGGGCGACCGCACCCCGGTCTGGGAAGCGGCGGCGGACGAGCTGGCGGCGGCGGCGGCCGGCTCGAAGGGCGACGCGCTCGTGTTCATGCCCGGCGCCTACGAGATCGCCCGGACCATCGGGGAAATCCGTAACCGGCGCGAACTACGCGACTTCGTGGCGCTGCCGCTCCACGGCGAACTGCCCCCGGCGGACCAGGACGCCGCGGTCAACCGCGTCCCCGGCGGTCCCCAGAAGATCGTCGTCGCCACGAACGTCGCCGAAACGTCGTTGACCATTGACGGCGTGCGTCTCGTGATTGATGCCGGCCTGGCGCGGGTCGGGCGGTTTGATCCCTACCGCGGCATCAACACGCTGCTCATCGAGAAAATCTCCCGCGCCTCCGCCGACCAGCGCGCCGGCCGGGCGGGGCGCACGGCCCCGGGACGCTGTTTGCGACTCTGGACCGAGGCGGAGCACCGCGACCGGCCCGCGCAGGAGTTGCCGGAGGTCAAGCGGCTCGACCTCGCGGAGGTCGCGCTCACCCTCAAGGCCAGCGGCGTGGACGACCTGCACGGTTTCCGCTGGCTGGAGCCGCCCGAGCCGCGGGCGCTGGACCGGGCGGAGAACCTCCTCCGCGACCTCGGGGCCGTGGACCGGCGCGCCGGCCGGCTGACGGACCTCGGCCGCCGGATGCTGGCGTTCCCGGTGCACCCGCGCTATTCGCGGATGCTCCTCGCCGCCCAGGAGCGCGGCTGCGTGCGCCCCGTCGCGCTCATCGCCGCGCTGACCCAGGGCCGCGACCTGCTCACCCGCGGCGGGGGGAACCAGGTGGACGAACGGCGCGACGACCTGTTGGGCGAAGAGGGCGAATCGGACTTCTTCCGGCTGCTCCGGGCGTTCCGGTTCGCGGAGAAAGCCAATTTCAACCCCGACCGCTGCCGGCCTTTGGGCATCCACGCGCAGGGCGCCCGGCAGACGGCGCAGTTGTTCGAGCAGTTCCTGCGGATCGCCCGCGACGAGGGGTTGACCACCAACGAAACGGCCCCGCCCGGCGAGAGCATCGCCCGCTGCGTGCTGGCCGGGTTCTCCGACCAGTTGGCCCGCCGGCTGGACGCCGGGACGTTGCGCTGCGCCCTGGTCGGCGGCCGGCGCGGGGTCCTGGCGCGGGAAAGCGTCGTGCAGCGGGCGCCGCTGCTGGTGGCGGCGGAGGTGCGGGAGGTCCAGCAGCGCGGCGACGAGTTGAACACGCTCCTGACGCTGGCGACCGCGGTGGAGGAGCCGTGGCTGCGCGAGGCGTTCCCGGACGATTTTTCGCAGACCACGGACGCCTTTTTCGACGCGACGACCCGCCGGGTCGTCGGGCGCCGGCAGACGAAGTTCCGCGACCTCGTCCTCGGCGAAAAGCTCACCGACGACGCCCCAGCGGACGCCGCCGCGAGCCTGTTGGCCGACGAGGTGCTGGCCGGCCGTTGCCCGTTAAAGGCCTGGGACGCCGCGGTGGACAATTGGATCGCGCGGGTCAACGCCCTGCGCGTCTGGATGCCCGAGCTCGGCCTGCCCGGCATCGGCCCGGCGGACCGGCGCGCGCTGGTCGAGCACATCGTCCACGGCGCGAAGGGTTACAAAGATGTGAAGGAGCGCGCCGTGTTCCCGACCGTCAAGGCGTGGCTGTCCCCGTCGCAGCAGGGCTGGGTTGACGAATACGCCCCCGAGCGGATGGAGATGACCACGGCCAAGGGCCCGCGCCGGGTGAAGTTGACCTACCCCGAGGCGGGCGACGGCGCCCCGCCGGTGCTGGCGGCGCGCATCCAGGAGCTTTACGACGTGACCGGCGGCCTGCGCGTAGCGGCCGGCCGGGTGCCCGTGACCATCCAGGTTTTGGCGCCGAACCATCGCCCCCTCCAGGTGACGAGCGACCTGGGCAACTTCTGGCGGGAGAGTTACCCGAAGATCAAGGGCGAGTTGCAGCGGAAATACCCGCGGCACGAGTGGCGGTAGGACTGGATGCCGGATGGCGGAGTTTCGGGCACGGCGCCGTCCCGCGGCTCTGGACATCCGGCATCCTGTAACTTGCACCCGGCATCCTGTATCCTCCCCCATGTCCTCGCCCAGCCAGCCCCTGATCGCCGCCCTCCTCGCCGCCGATTGCCCGGAGGCCGATGCCGCCGCGCTGGTGGCCGAGCGCCGGCCGGGGATCTCCTGGACGGACATCGTGCTCGACTCGGGCAAGGTGGATGAGTCGCGCTTTTTAGAGCGGCTGGCGGCGGTGTTTCGCCTGTCCTTCGAGCCCCGCATTGACGCCACCCGCATTGACCGGGCGACGCTCAACCTGTTCCCCTCCCGGTTCATCGCCCAGCACTCCATCGTGCCGATGGGCGTCGGCGAGGGCGGCGCGCTGACCCTGGCGACGTATGACCCGCTCAACCGCGTCGGCCACCGGGAGGCCGCCGGGCTGGCGGCCGGCAAGGCGGTGCGCTTCGTCGTCGTCCCGCGCACGGCCCTCCTGCGGGCGGTGAAGTCGCTCTATGGGGTTGGAGCGGAAACGTTTGAAGAGATCCTCCGTGCCCGCGGTGATGCGATGGACGATCTGCTCTCCGACCAAGAGCTCGTCGCCGACCTCAACGCCGGGGACACGGAGGCCAGCGTGGTCAAGTTCGTCAACCAGATCATCCGCGAGGCCATCGCGGAGCGGGCGACGGACATCCACGTCGAACCCCTCGAAAATGACCTCCGCATCCGCTACCGCATTGACGGCATCCTGCACGAGGCCGCGGTCCCGGCGCAGCTCCGCGTGTTGCAGAACGCCATCATCTCGCGCCTGAAGGTCATGGCGCGCATGGACATCGCCGAGAAACGGCTGCCGCAGGACGGGCGCATCAACCTTTCTTCCGGCGGCAACTCCATTGACGTGCGCGTGTCCACCATCCCGACCGTCAACGGGGAGAGCATTTCCCTCCGCCTCCTGAGCCGCACGGAGAGCCAGAGCTTCGGCTTCGACCGCCTGGACATGTCCCCGGAGCAGACGGCCATCGTCAAGACCCTGCTGGCCAAGCCCAACGGCATCATCCTCGTCACGGGGCCGACCGGCTCGGGCAAGTCCACGTCGCTCTACTGCTTCCTGAGCAGCATCAACAGCGTCCAGCGGCGCATCGTCACGGTGGAGGAGCCGGTGGAATACCGGTTGGCCGGCGTGAGCCAGATTGACGTCAAGCCCGAGACCGGCCTGACCTTCGCCAGCGGCCTGCGCGCCATCCTGCGGCAGGACCCGAACGTGGTCATGGTCGGCGAGATCCGCGACCACGAGACGGCCGACATCGCCATCCGCGCGGCCATGACCGGGCACCTGGTCTTTTCTACGTTGCACACCAACGATGCCGTCGGCGGCATCACGCGGTTGCTGGACATGGACACGGAGCCGTTTTTGTTGACGTCCACCGTCCAGGCGTTTCTCGCGCAACGGCTCGTGCGGACGATCTGCCCGCACTGCGCCGAGCTCGCCGGCTACCCGGTGGAATACCTGGCCGAGATCGGGTTCCCCCTGCGCGACCGCGCGGGCGACCTGCACCACATCCGCCGCGGCGCGGGCTGCGACCACTGCCGGCAGACGGGCTACCAGGGGCGCGTGGCCATCTACGAGATTTGCCGCATCACCGACCGCATCCGCCGGCTGGTGATTTCCAAGGCCAACGGCTCCGAACTGAAGGCCGCGGCGGTGGCCGACGGGATGCTGACCCTGCGCCAGGACGGCTGGCGGCGGGTCCTGCGCGGGCAGACGACCATCGAGGAGGTCGTCCGCGTGACGCAGGAGGACGAGGCGCTGGCGGAGACGGTCTGAGGCGGAAGGGATGCCCGCGGAACACGCGAAAAGACGCGAAAGAAAGGCGGGGAAACAAAAGGGATTTTCTTCTTTGCCTTTTTCCTTTCGCGTCTTTTCGCGTGTTCCGCGGGCACTTCTACTCCGGGTTCACGCCGCGTATTCCGCCCAGGAGGAACTTGTTTCCCACAGCCGCACCCGCACCACGCGCAGGCCGGGGCGAATGGGGTAACGCGCATCGGTCTGTTTGGCCGCGGTGGTCAGCGCCCCCTGAAGGTGCCCGAAGATGGCTTTCGCGATGACCTCGGTGGTCGGGTCCACGCCCTCAAAGGGGATCACCCGCTCGCCGTAGGCTTCGCGCAGCACGGCGAACTTCGGGTCGGCCGTGTTCATGCACAGGGCGTGGTCGAACTGCTCGAGGTAGTCGCCCACGGTGGTTTTGAGCGCCTTGAAGTCGCAGACCATATCGTTGTGGTCTAGCTCGTCGGCTTCGATGACCAGTTCCACCCGGCGGGAATGCCCGTGGGGGAAACGGCACTTGTCGGGGTGCTTGGCGAGCATGTGGCCGTTCTCCACCTCGAAGGTCTTGCAGATGCGATAAGGCATGGGGGAAAGTGGGAAGTGGTTACGTGCCGCGCCGGTTGCCGAAGAGTTCGACGTGCAGGCGGGGGCAGAGGCGGTAGCCGCGTTGGCGGCAGACTTCCACCAGGGCGAGGGAACGTTCCCGGAGCACGTCGGCGTCAATCCCCTCGGGCATGAGCAGGACCTTGTGGGGCGGGATGGGCCGACCGAGGCGACCGAGGAGGTCTTCGATCTCGGCCAAGTCCTCCTTGCCGCTGAGGACGAACTTCAACTGGTAGGGGTAGGCGTCCAGCCAGGCGCGGAGCACGTCGGGTTGTAACCGGATGGCCTCGTGCCGCTCGCGCCAGCCTTCAGCGATGGTGCCGGGCGCGGGCGTGGAGGAGGCCAGCTTGGGGGAGATGCTCGCGAGGTCGCACGGGATGCCGTCGGGCGGCACGGTGCCGGCCGTCTCGATGGTGAGGTGCCGGCCGCCGGCGCGCAGGCTCTCGGCGAGACGGTGAACGCCCTTTGCCACCATTGGCTCGCCGCCGGTGAGAACGACGTGGCGCGTGCCGCCGGTGGGAAAGGCGTCCACGCGGGTTATCACCTCGCCCACGGAGAGGTCCTCGCCCTCGGGCCTCCACGAGGCGTAGGGCGTGTCGCACCAGCCGCAGCGCAGGTTGCAGCCGCTCGTGCGCACGAAGACACTCGGCACGCCGAGCAGCTCGCCCTCGCCTTGGATGGAGTGAAAGATTTCCGCGATGCGCATCGGCCCGGCCGCGGCGGGTGCCGCCCGGAAAGCTACCCCGGAGACGCCGTCCGGCAAGGTGGGGGCCGCCCCGCCGCCGGAACGCACCCGCCCAACGCGGCGCCCCCGGCCGATTCCCGGACGATGAAACCTCTCCTTTTCCCCCCGGTCGTCGCCGCGACCTTGCTGCTCGCCGGCGTCGCCCGGTCGCCCGCGCAGTTCACCCCCACCCCCCCGGCGACGGGGAGCGCCACCACGACCGTTAACCCGGACGGCAGCGTCACCACGACCACCACGACCACGACGGCTCCCGGCG
>CAXTFX010000091.1:0-6624 GCA_964243185.1 uncultured Chthoniobacterales bacterium | reverse complement strand
TCCCGGCGAGCACCTCGTGGACATCGAACTGGCCGTGCGCCACGGCAGCGTCCAGGCGTATTTCGGTCGCGCCCCCGCCCGGGAACGGGCCGAGATCGGCGGCCTGGAGATTGATATCAAGCTCCCCTCCAGCGCCACTGTCACCAAGGTGGCCGCGCGGGACAAAAGCTCCGAGGGCGCCAAGCGCGTCACCGCGGATAACCCCTGGGCCGTGCGCGTGCCCTTCTCCGGGCCGGGCCGCTACGTCTTCAACATCCAGGAGTGGGACGATGACCCCGTCGTCACGGCCTGTGTGGTGCGCGTGGACGGCGTGGTGATGTTCTCCGGCCGCGGCAGCGAGGACGACCTCGACGGCTGGGCGGTGAAAAACTACGGCCAGGGCGTGCGCAAGACGGGCCGGCGGGAGATCGCGTTCATCCTGCCGTAGGCGGATTGGCGCCGGATTCGGCTTGCGGGTTTCCGGGGAAAACCCTAAACAGGTTCGGGGGCGACGGTTAACCACGCCACCGGGGACCCGAACCAAAGCGCCGCTCCCTTCCCGCCATGAAAAGTCGCCCTGTGCTCGGCCTTCTCGCGCTCGTGCCCGGGTTCGCCGCCCTGTGGTGGGCCGGCGTCGCGGCGCGGGCCGACGAGACCGCCGCGCCGCCGCCGCCCACCGCCGACCTGGTTCTCTTCAACGGCGAGATCTTCACCGGCAACCCGGCCCAGCCCCACGCCCGGGCGTTAGCCATCCGCGGTGAGCGCATCATCGCGGTGGGCGAGAGCGCCGAGGTCGAACCGCTGGCGGACGCCCACACCCGCCGGATGGACCTGGGCGGGCGCACGGTCATCCCGGGGATCAACGACGCCCACACGCACCTGGGCATCTGGCCGAAGAACACGGTTTGGCTGCGGACCAAGGACTACGATCCGAAGTGGGAGGAAATGCGCGCGGTCATCACGACCGCGGTGGCGAAGGCTCCCGCGGACGCCATCCTGCGGGGAGCCATCGGCGGGAGCATCTTCTACGAGCCGAAGGTCGCCCGCGAGGCTCTGGACGAGGTCGCCCCGAACCACGCCGTGATCCTGAACACCTTTGACGGGCACGCCTCCCTCCTCAACGGCGCGGCGCTCGCCCGGCTCGGCGTCAACCAGGACGTCGCCGATCCCATGTGGGGACGTTTCGAGCGGGACGCCGCGGGCCGGCTCACCGGGGTGGCGCGGGAATACGCCGCGTTCGGCGTCGTCAGCCGCCGCCTGGGCGCCCTCACCAGCGACGAGGACGCCCTCGCCGCATTGGGCGAACAGCTCGACCTGCTCGTGCGCTGGGGCATCACCTCGGTGCAGAACATGCCCGTGGACCAGAGCCCGGAGCGTTGCGCGGCGCTGCTGGCCCGGCTGCCCACCCCGGTGCGCGTGCGCCTCATGCGGATGAACGCCACCACCCCGACGGGCCGCGACCTCCAGGAGGGCCGCGCCGTGGGGCGCCACCCCGCGCCGCTGGTCACCGTCAGCGGCACGAAATGGGTGCTCGACGGCGTGTTGCTGGAGGGCACTTTGACCCCGCGCGAGCGGGCCGCGAACGATTTCGCCACCTTGAAAGGACCCTACAGCAGCGCCGGACTGCCGCCGCTCGTCCCGCGCGAGGAACTCGATGCGATGCTCCGCGAGGCGCTGCGGGATGACGACCAACTGCTCCTCCACGTCTTCGGCTACCCGGCCGCGGCGCAGGTGCTTAACGCCATGCAGGCGGCGGGGGGCAAAGCGGTCTGGGCCGGGCGCCGCCTGCGCCTCGAACACGCCGACGGACTGCTGGAAAACCTGGTGCCGCGCGCCAAAGAATTAGGCGTCGTGGTCTCCCAGCAAGGCTCGCACCTGGGCCTGAGCCGGATTGACCCCCGCTTCTCGGACCGGGCGCGGGCCGACCGGGCGCAACCGCTGCGCTCCCTCCTGGCGGCCGGCATTCCGCTCGCCCTCGGCTCCGACGGGCCGATGAACCCTTACTTGGGCCTCATGCTGGCCTCCACCCACCCGGACCGGCCGGAGGAGGCCATCACGCGCGAGCAGGCCGTCGCCGCCTACACCCTGGGTTCGGCCTACGCCGAGTTCACCGAGGAGCACAAAGGCAGCCTCGCGCCGGGCAAGCTGGCCGACCTGGCCGTGCTCTCGCAGGACATCTTCCAGGTCCCGCCGCCACAACTGCTCACGACCAAGTCGCTCCTGACGGTGATCGGCGGCAAGGTGGCCTTCGATGCGGGCGTCATCCGAGAAAACCCGGACCGGGTTGAAGTCGCCAAGTAGTCTTCGTCGGATGAGAACCGCCCCTCGTCGGGCGCAGGTGCGCCCGCCCCTAAAACCGCCGGCCGCCGACTTCCCCTCGAAGTGACGGGCAAGGCCGAACGGGTGTTTTCCAACTCCGGGCAGGTCAGGCGGACGCCGACACCTCCCGCACGAACAGCCGGTGGCTGACCTCGCAGAGCATCAGGTCGAAGGCGATCACCAGCGACACCGTTAAACAGATGTCCCGCAACGCCTCCATGTGCGAAAAACTCAGCACGGTGAAGCTCAACAGCGTCACGCACCCGGCCAGCCGCACGGCCTTGCGCGTGGAGCGCGGCAGGTCACCCGGGCTGGCCAGGAAGATGGAATAATCGCTCGCCAGGCAGAACCCGAGCAGGTGCGCGATGACGTGCAGCAGGCTCAACGGGTGGCCGATGAACCCGAACGTGCCCAGGGCGAAGAACATGCTCGACAGCGGCACCATGAGCATGAACGCCCCCCGCCGCCAGCCGTAGTAAGCCAGCACGGCCACGGCGATAATCCCCAGCCCGAGGCCGCCGCGCTGGAGCGCCGTGACGCGGTAGCGTTTGAGCGCGCCGTTGAGCGTCTCCACCTGGTCCACCGGCAGGTTCGGCGGCCGGATGGTGCCGGGCGGCAGGCGGTTGAACAACGGTTCCGAGACCCGCGTCGCCAGCCAGGCCGTTTGCGGGTCCTCGTCGCTCCACAAGTTTTGCAGCGGCAGCGGCAGCACGTTGCGCAACCCCGCGAGCAACCGGGAGGGCGGCGCGGGCGCTCCGAGGGTGCCGAGGTAGGCGCCCCACGCCTCGAAGAACGGGGCGAAGGCGTCCGCGTTGAAGTCGGCGTCGAGCGCGCGGCGCAGGGCGTCGGCAAAGTCCGGGTGCGCCCGCAGGTAATCCGCGGCGCGCTGGCTGGCGGCCCGGTCGGGGAAAAGGCGGCCGAGGTTGAAGAAGCTCTCCGTCGTTCCGCCGCCGCCCCGCGCGGTGGCGAGGGTGCCGTTCAGTTTGGAAACGTTGGCGAAGGCCTCGTCCAGACCGTTGCCGAAGGTCAGGAGCAGCTTTTCGTCCGGGGATTGGCCAAACAGCCCGCGCAGCGCGTGTTCCTCCGCCTGCATCTTCTCGTCCACGCTCTGCAAGGCGCGGATGTCGTCGTTCCAATGCGGCCGGGACGCCGCGACCCAGCCCGCGAGCACCAGCGGCAGCGCCACGATCAACACCGGGAACAGCCGCCCGGAGAGGTCCAGCCGCTTCGGGCGCCGTGCCACCGCCGGAACGCTCCCGGTGGCCGCCGGCTCCACCCGGAGCGCGGGCACCCAGGGCAGGTAGAGGAAGTCCAGGGTGAGCGAGAAGACCAGCCCGAGCGCCACCGCCAGGCCCATCTGCTGGAGCATCGGCAGGTTGGTCAGCACCAGGAAGGCGAACCCGCCGACGGAGGTCAGGCACCCCGCGAGCAGCGGCCGGCGCAGGTCGCGCAACGCCTCGCGCAGGCCGCCGCGGGTGCGCTGGGCGTGGATGAGCGAATAGATGCCGTAGTCCAACGCCACGCCGACGAGCACGGAGGTGAAGATCAGCGTCACGACGTGAACCCGCGGGAACACGCTGAAACAGACCACCATGCTCCACGCCGTCGCCGTCAGGATCGGCAGGACGAGATAGGCGAACACCAGCAGGCTGCGGAACACCAGCAGCATCAACACCGCCGAGCCGGCCAGCGACAGGTTGGACAACAGTTTGACCTCCCCCTCCGCCCGCTGCCGGGTGTCCGCGGCAAACTTGTTGACCCCGCTCCAGCGCAGCCGCAGGTCGGCCCCGCCCGGGGTTTCCGCCTGCACGGCCCGCAGCGCCCGGTCAAGGGCGGCGAACACGGGTTTCTGCCCGCTTTCCTCCAGCGGCGAGTCCCGCGTCTCCGCGTAAACCAGGGCGTAGCGGACGCCGCCCGCCTCCCCCGTGAGCGACCCGCCCGCGACGCCCTTGGCGGAACGCTCGTCCGCGCCGAACACGTCCAGCAACCCCGGGATGAGCAGCAGCGGGTCCTGCGGCAGGAGGTCCGTGGCGAAGTCCGCCCCCGGCCCGAGGCGGAAATCGTTGATGTCCGCCACCGCCCGCGCCGCCAGCCAATCTGGCGTCGGCTCCGGGGATTTTGGATTTTGGATTTTGGATTTTGGATTTTCAGATTCCCACTGCGCCCGCTTCGCCTCCAGCCACGCCGGGAAACGCAGGGGCAGCCGGCGCTCGAAGAACCACGTTTGGAGCCGTTCCTTGTCGCCCTCGCGCAGGCCGGCGAACGTTCCCGCGAGGGCCGGGTCGGCCCGCAGGATCCCGGCGAGCTTGGCCGCCGCGGCCGTCGGCGGCCGGTCCGGGTGCGCGGCGTCGGACAGCGCCAGGAGCATCGTGCGCCCGAAGCGCCCGCCGGCCGTCTGCCGGGCCAGGCGGATGGTCGGGTCCTGCTCGTCCCGGGGCAGGAGGTCGAGCGCGTCCACGCTCAGGCGGTGGGCCGCGCGTAACGGCCCCAGGAGCAGACCCAGGGCGAGGCCCAGGAGGAGCAGCAGCGCCCCGGTGGCGCGCCAGGGCGCGAGGCGGTGCAGGGACGGGTCGGCGGCGGGCGGGGTCACGGGACGGCGACCTTCGGCGCGGGGTCCGGCTCCCGCCAACCCGAAAAACGCCGGCCGCCCCTGCCCGGCGCCGGCGGGGATCCCCGCTCAGGGCAGAAACAGGCGCACCGCCCGGTCGAAGGAGTCCCCGCGCATGAGCGTCCACACCGCGTAACCGCCGTAGCCGATGGCCCCGGCTCCGACCGTCGCGCACAAGGCGTGCAGCGCGCGCTCCAGCGGGCTGGAGCGGTGGGCCGCCTCCATCGCGGCGAGGCTCTGGCGCCAGAGGGCCACGTCCTCGCCGACCGTCGCCGGCGCGGCGGGGATGGCGGCGGCAGCCGCGGGGGACCGCGCCGGCTCCTCCTGGCGGCGGGTCGGGAGCACAGGCCGGGCGAGGCCGAGCAGGGCCAGCCGGGACAGCGCAACCGTGCCGTGGTCGTCCGGCCGGAAGGGGTTGAACGGGTTCATGGGTGGTGGGTGATGGGATGAGTTGAAGTGCTGTCAGGCGACCGAAAACGCTCGGCCGTCGTTCTTCACTGCGGCGAAGCGCGCCCGGAGTTACACCGAGATTTTCCTCTTCCCTCCGTTTCCCCGTCCGCTAGAATGCCCCCCATGCCTCTCCGGCAAGGGCGCAGAACGGAGGGAGGCCCGCCGGGGCGGCGAACGCCCCCGACGGGTCGTGCCCTCACCGCCTCGCGCCGGAAGCATTCCCGTCGCCGCCCGGGTGGCCGTGAAACCGGCGCCAGGCTCGCGGGTTTCTCTCCGGTGACGATTTAACGCCAACACCATGAGTCCTGAAGCTGACGCCGGTTTCCATGCCGCCCCCGCGCCCCCCGACGACGCGGCGGAAGACCCCACCCCCCGCTACGTGGTCGGCGAGTGCGTGGGCCGCGGCGGGTCGGGCTCCGTCCACCGTGCCTGGGACGCGCACCTCGGCCGCTGGGTGGCCATCAAGCGCCTGACCCCCGGCGACCCGGCCGCCGCCGAGCGCCTGCGCCGGGAGGCCAACGCCCTGGCCGCCCTGCAACACCCCCACATCGTCACCGTCCACGACTTCGGCGCCGACGCGGAGGGTCCCTTCGTGGTTATGGAGTTCATCGAGGGCGAGACCCTCGACGACGTGGCCGCCCGCGCGCCCCTGGACCCCGAGAGCTTCGGCGTCCTGGTCGTGCAGAGCCTCGGCGCCGTGGAAGCCGCCCACCGCGCCGGGCTGCTGCACCGCGACCTCAAGCCGGGCAACGTCATGCTCACCGGGCAATCCGACGGCGGCTTTTCCGTCAAGGTGCTCGACTTCGGTCTGGCCAAGTTCTCTCCCCGGCCGACCACGCAGACCCTGGACCAGGACAACAGCCTGCTGGGCTCCATCTTGTTCATGGCCCCCGAGCAGTTCCGCCGCGAGCCCCTGGATGCCCGCACCGACCTCTACGCCCTGGGGGCGATCTTCTTCTACGCCCTCACCGGCCGCCACCCCTTCGAGGGGGAAACGGTCGCCCAGGTGATGAACGCCCACCTGGAGGGCCGGCGGTTTGGTCCCCTGGCCCAGATGCGCCCCGACCTGCCCCCGGCCCTGGCCGCCTGGGTGGAGCGGCTCATGAGCCGACGGTCCACCGAGCGGCCCGCCACCGCCGCCGCCGCCCTGGCCCTGGTCCGCCCGCTGCTCGCCACCGGGGGGGGCCTCCCTGGCGGCGCCCGCGCGCGGACGGCCACGGTGCCGGTGCTGACCTCCTTCGCAACGCCCGCGCGCGGACGGGCTTGGC
>CAXTFX010000090.1:0-12231 GCA_964243185.1 uncultured Chthoniobacterales bacterium | reverse complement strand
TCCAGGTCCGCCAGCCGCGCCGGGCGAATCTTGGTGACGTGCGCCGCGTCGTCGAGGCTGAGACCGCGGGCGTGGCGGGCTTGACGGAGTTGGGTGCCGATGGTCTCGACCATGTGACCGGGGGGCGAAGGAGGAAAAAGGGGGGTGGGGCGAGGCAGGCTCGGGTGGGATATCAGACAGTGCAAGGGCCGTGCCAACGGGGACGAATCTTTTTACAAAGGTTCATCGAGATCCACCAGGATTTCCCGCCCGCGGGCACCGTTTTCCGGGCCGACGATGCCGCGGGCTTCCAGGATGTCCACGATGCGGGCCGCGCGCGTGTAGCCCAGGCGCAGCCGGCGCTGGAGCATGGAGGTGGAGGCTTTCTTCTCCTGGCGTATGATCTCCAGGCACTTATCCACCAGGTCCTCGTCCTCGTCCGTGACCTCGCCCTCCTCCTGGCCGGCGTTTCGGAGCTGGTCGTGGATGGCGGGCTCGAAGGTCGGTGCCCCCTGCCCGGCGGCGTGCTGGACCAGGCGGTGCACCTCCTCGTCGGCGACGAAGACGCCCTGCGCGCGGACGAGCCGGGCGGTGTTGGGCGGCATCCGGCAGAGCATGTCCCCCTGGCCGAGCAGGCGTTCGGCGCCGTTCTCATCCAGGATGACCCGTGAGTCCAGGGCGGAGGAGGTGTTGAAGGCGACGCGGGAGGGCACGTTGGCCTTGATGACGCCGGTGATGACGTCCGCCCGCGGGGTCTGGGTCGCGATGATCATGTGGATGCCCGCGGCCCGGGCCATCTGGGTGATGCGGGCGATGGCGCTCTCCACGTCCGCCGGGGCGGTCTGCATCAGGTCGGCCAGCTCGTCCACGATCACGACGATGTAGGGCAGGTGGTCGGGGATGCGGTCGGCGTCCCGTTCGTTGCGGGTGGACGGTCGGCGGAGCGGGGGCATCTCCTCGTCGGGCGGCTCCGCGTCGGCCCCCGCCGCCGGTCCCGGTTGACCCAGGTTCGCCTGGAGCTTGACGCTCTCGGCTTCGCCCGGGGCGGGGGCCGCGTTCAACGCCACCTCCCCCGGCGGGAGGGCCGGAACCGGGTCCACCCAGGGCGATTTCGGATTTCGGATTTCGGATTTCGGACTCCCCGCCGCGGGTGGGTTCTCGGCGTCGAGCTCGGCCTGGGTCTTCGGCTTGGGACGCGCGTTGAAGCCGGTGACGTTACGCACGCCCGTGCGGGCGAACAGCTCGTAGCGTTTCATCATCTCGTCGATCACCCAGCGCAGGGCGAGGAGCACCTTCTTGGGGTCGGTGACGACCGGCACGACGAGGTGCGGTAACTCGTTGTAAACCTGCAACTCGACCACCTTCGGGTCCACCATCACGAGCCGGAGCTGCTCGGGGGTAAACCGGTAGAGCAGGCTGGCGACGATGGAGTTGATGCACACGCTCTTGCCGCTGCCCGTGGCGCCCGCGACCAGGCAGTGGGGCATGGCGGCGAGGTCGGCGATGATGGTCTTGCCGTAAACGTCCTTGCCCAGGGCGAGCGGGATCTTGGCCGTGGTCTCCTCCCATTCCTTGCTCTCCAGCAGCTCGCGCAACGTCACCTTCACCTTGCGCGAGTTGGCGATCTCGATGCCCACCGTGTCCTTGCCCGGGATGGGCGCGAGGATGTTGATGCGCTCGGCCCGGGTGGCGCGGGCGAGGTCCTTCTCCAGGGAAACGATCTTGTCCACGCGCACGCCCTTGGCCGGATACACCTCGTAACGGGTGATGGTCGGCCCCTTGGTGATGTCGCCGGGCGAGACCTTGATGCCGAACTGGTCCAGCGTTTCGATGATCTTGGCCTGGATGGTTTGCAGCTCCTTCTCGTTGGCGACCTGGTGGTCCTGGACCTCGCGGGTGTCGAGCAGGTCCGTGTCGGGCAACTCGTAGTTGGCGAAGCGGATGTCCCCGCCGTCGTCCTCCGGGGCCGCCGCGCCGGGGGCGGGGACCCGGCCGGCGCCGCCGCCCCGCGCCGCGAGCATGTCGGCGAGCAGGGGTTTCTTCTTCGGCGCCGCCGGCGGCGGGGGGGCGGAGTTGTCGGTGATCTTCGGCACGGGCAGATGGGAGAACTCGTCTTCGTCCACGTTCCCGCCCCGGTCGCTGGCCCCGGGGCCGGCACTTTGGTCTGATCCCGCCCCGTCGTTGGAAGCGGGCACGCCGCGCCGGCGCAACTGCCGTTCGAGGACGGCGCGCTCGCGGGCCAGGCGTTGCTGCTCCCAGTCCAGCCGGGCGTGCTCGTCGGCGTGGGCGAGGGCGTATTGCTCCCGCCGCTGCCGCCAGTTCGCCCAGGCGCGCCGGGAGCGGTCGATGCCGCGGCGGAGCTGGGTCAGCGGGTGGAGCCCCGTCATCAGGATCAGGCAGCAGGCGTAGAGGACGTGCAGCACGATGGGCGCGCCGAGGCTCCCGAGCAGGGGTTGAAACAGTCCGCCGTCCAGCCCGGCGCCCAGCCAGCCGCCGGCCCCGCGCGGCAGGTTGTAGCGCGTCCGCCAGTCCCCGAGCAGCCCGGCCCACGGCGGCAGTTCCGCCAGGCACGCGCCGGACACCGCCAGCCCCCCCGCCCACAGCGCGCGGGGCAGGAGGCGCAGCCGCGGCACGAGCATCTTGCCGACCCCCAGGAACAGCAGCGCGGCGGCCACCAGGAACGAGCCCGCGCCCAGGGTGAAGAAGAACAGCCCGCCCAACACCGCCCCGACGCGGCCGACAAAGTTCTGCGCCAGCGCGTTGGGCGTGGCCGTGAAGGAGAACGGCAGCCACGCGGGCACGTCCGCCGGCTGGTAGGAGATCAGCGCCAGGAACAGCAGCGTGCCCGCCCCGAGCAGGAGCAGCGCGGGGATGTCGCTCCACGGGTCATGGCGGGCGCGCACCGGGCGGGAACGGGTCCCCGCGGCGCGCGGTTTGGGGGACGAGGACAACGAGGCTTGGGCCACGGGCGCACCGTAGCCACCTTCAGGCGGAACACAACGCGACCGCGCTCCGCGCGGAGTGACGAAGCTCGAATCCCGAAGTCCGAGGGAAGCCCCGAGCTTCCCGCCTGAAACCCGGAGCTTCGTTGTTTGGGCGTTCGGTCGTTGCTTCGTCATTATGGTTTCGTCCTTCGTCATTCTGCCCGGAGGGCGGCCCGTTTGACCACCGCCGGGGCCGGGGCTAAGAAACCCGTCCGCCGCGATGTCCGAACGCTCCCCGTCCACCGCCCCCGTCCCCGCCGCCCCGGGCGCCCCGTTGCGCGCGCCCCTGCGCTTCGAGCCCCTATTCATGGAACGGGTTTGGGGAGGGCGCCGCCTGGAGTCGCTCTTCCACAAGAAGCTGCCCCCCAACACCCGCATCGGCGAAAGCTGGGAGCTGGTGGACCGGGAGGAGGCCCAGAGCGTCGTCCACGACGGCCCCCTGCGCGGCCACACCCTGCACGAGCTCTGGACCGGCCCGCACCGGGAAGAGGTCTTCGGCCCTGGCTGGCCGGACAGCCCGCGCTTTCCCCTGCTGGTTAAGATCCTCGACGCCCAGGACCGGCTCTCCCTCCAGGTCCATCCGCCCGCCGCCGTCGCGGCCGAGCTGCGCGGCGAGCCCAAGACGGAGATGTGGTATCTCGCCCACACCGACCCCGGCGCGGACCTCTACGCCGGCCTGGAAACCGCGGGCGTCACCCGCGAGCGGTTCGCGGAGGCCCTGGAACGGGGCAACGCCGCCGAGCTCGTCCAGCGCCTGCCCGTCAAGGCGGGCGACGCCATGTTCATCCCCAGCGGCCGGCTCCACGCCATCGGCACGGGCAACGTCATCATCGAGATCCAGCAGAACTCCGACACGACCTACCGGGTGTTTGACTGGAACCGCCTCGGTCTGGATGGCCGGCCGCGCGCCCTGCACGTCGCGGAGTCCCTGCGCTCCATTGATTTCGCCGACGTGCGCCCCGGCCTGCAACCTGCCCCGGAAACGGCCGGCGGCGTGGTCGCCGAGTGCCCGTATTTCCGGGTGGAAAAGTGGTCCCTGACCGAAGCGCGCACCGCCCTGGCCGACACCCGGGGGCGCGGCGCCGTCTTCACCTGCCTCTCCGGCGCGGTGGAGTGCGTGGGGGAACGCTACCGCCCCGGCGATTTCTTCCTGGTCCCCGCCGTCCTGGCGGACGCCGCCAGCGTCGGCCCGAAGGCGCCCGGCACGGTCGTGCTGCGGACGACCCTGCCGTGATTCGGAGGGACGACCTCCGTGTCGCCTGCCGTCCTTCGGGTAAAAACAGCCCTTCCAAAACGGCGAACGACACGGAGGTCGTCCCTCCGAATCAATCCATGGACGCCGAGACCTTCGCCACGCGCGCCCGCGCCCTCGGCCTGGACCCGGCGGACTTCGAGGAAACCTTCGCCCGCAGCGGGGGTCCCGGCGGGCAGAACGTCAACAAGGTTTCCACCGCCGTCACCCTGCGGCACCGGCCCACGGGCGCGAGCGTCACCGCGCAGGACTCCCGCTCCCAGCTCGCCAACCGCGAGCTGGCCCGCGCCCGGCTGCTCGACGCCATCGCCGGGCAGCGCCGCGCCGCCCGGCAGGCCGAGGTTGACGCCCGCGAGAAAGCCCGCCGCCAGAACCGGCCCCGGCCCCGCGGGCTCAAGCGGCGCATCCTCGAAGGCAAGCGCCGCCGGGGTGAGGTCAAAAAACGCCGGGGTGCGCCCGGCGAGAGTGGTTAGCGGCCGGCAGGCTGGCTGAAAAGGTCCTTGTCAAAGCCGACGGGGTCGGTAACGTCGCCGGACGCAAGCGGCGCGGGCTGAGTTCAGGCCCCCGGCCGCCTTCTTTTTCTCTGCCCGTTTCCATGACTTTGGCCGATCTCCTCAGCGTCGCACAGATCGTTCCGCAAATGCAGGCGACGGAACGTTGGGCGGCCATCGTGGAACTGACCCACCTGCTGGTCGGGGTGGGCAAGATCAAGCCGGCGGACGAGGAGAACGTCCTGGCCGCCCTGCGCCGCCGGGAGGAGACGATGTCCACGGGCATCGGCTTCGGCATCGCCCTGCCGCACGCTTCCTCCGACCGTGTCACCGAGGTCGTCGCCGCCTTCGGCCGCGCCCCGGCAGGCATCGAGTTCGACAGTTTGGACAACGCGCCGGTGCGTTTCATCGTGCTGTTCGTCGTCCCCAAGGACCAGTTCCAGACGCACCTGCGGACGCTGGCGGCGATCGCCAAGCTGCTCAACGACCGGCAGGTCCGCGAGGCGCTGGCGGGGGCGGGGACGGCGGAGGAGATCCTGGCCATCTTCCAGCGCAAGGCGAAGGGCTGAGGGTCCGTCCGACGGCGCCGGGAGGAATCCGCTCCGTCGGGTCCGCCGCTCGTGTCACCGGCAACTTCCGACCTGACGGCGGCTCCCGACGCAGGTTGCGCCACCCTTCCCACCGCCCGCGTTGCGGGGATGACGGCCAAAGGGTGCGCCCGCATGGTGCGAGGCAGGACGACCGGTCCCCGACGTGAGCGGATCGGCCAGCACGCGCGTCGCGCGCGCTGCTGTAGCCGGCTTCCGCCCAAGCGTGGCGCGCCCCTGGAGCGGTTCGCGTGAGCGGCGCCGTCGTAGTCAGACCCGGTGCTCGGACAACCCCATCGTAGATTTTCAAGCAGAGCCTTGGGGCGAACGAACCGCGGGGTTCCGCCCTGGCGCGCCCGCGACTTGCTACCGCACCATGGTTTCCCCTGTCCGTGAACACTTCTTCCCCGGTCTTCCGCTTTCGAGCCGTGATGCTCCTGTTCATCGCCGGCCTCGTCTTGAGCGGCGTCACCGCCTTTCCGCTGCTGCACGAATTAAGGATCCTCTGCCGCGTCCTCGGCGTGGGGGATGCGGAAAGCCCCGAGGGCCACCGCGGACTGGCCTTCTGGATTCTGACGGTCCGTTGGGGTCTGGAACGCACCTATGCCCTCTATCCGTGGGTGGCTTACGGCACGGACTGGCTGGCGTTCGGCCACTTGGTCATCGCCATGTTTTTCGTCGCGCCGCTCCTTCACCCGGTTTCCGGCCGTGCCACGATCTACACCGGCATGGCGGCGTGCGTTTGCGTGGTCCCCCTCGCCATGATCTGCGGCCCCCTCCGCGGCATTCCGCTCTACTGGCGGCTCGTGGATTGCTCCTTCGGGGTGTTCGGCCTCCCCCCGCTGATCTACTGCCGGCACCTCATCCGGCGGATCGAGGCTGAGGCCGAAGGGGGCGTTTCCCCGACGACGGACCGTCGCGCCTGACGGCGCCTTGGCGCTCGGCATCCCGGCTGGTCAGCGCGGCACCACCCCCCGGCTACCGGGCGTCGTCGCTGCGGCCCTCCCCGCCGCGTCGGCGCTGGCCCAGGCCCACTGGAAGTTGTAGCCGCCCAGCCAGCCGGTCACGTCCACGGCCTCGCCGATGAAGAACAATCCCGGGACGGCGCGGGCTTCCAGGGTCTTGGAGTGCAGGTCGCGCACGTCCACCCCGCCCAGCGTGACCTCGGCCTTGGCGTAGCCCTCCGTGCCGGTCGGGCGCAGGACCCAGGCGTTGAGCCGGCGGGCGAAGGCGGCCAACGCGGGGCCGGGCAGGTCGCGCACGGGGCGGGCCGCGGCGCCGGGGGGCAGCTCGTCCGCCCCGGCGCAAAGGGAGTCCACGAGTCGGGCGGGGAGCTTGCGGGAAAGGAGGTTGCCCAGGCGCAGCTCCCGACCGCGGTGGTTGGACAGCCAACGCTCGGCGGATTCGCCGGGGAGCAGGTCCAGGCACAACTCGCTGAGACTGCTGCCGTTACCGTTCCCACCGCTCACCGGCAGGTAAGAGGACGCCTGGAGGACGGCCGGGCCGCTCAGGCCGCGGTGGGTAAAGAGCAGGGCCTCCGGGAACGCCGGGCCGCCGGCCCCCGCGCGGGCCACGCAGGGCAGGGCCACGCCGGAAAGGGTGGCGCAACGTTCGCGTTCGGCGCCCTCGAAGGTCAACGGCACCAGTCCCGGCCGCGGGGGGACCAGCCGCACGCCAAAACCCCGCGCGAGGCGGTGGGCGGCATCTCCGGCACCGAGTTTGGGGAAAGACAGGCCGCCGGTGGCCACGACGAGCCGCCGCGCCCGCCAGCGGCGGCCGTCGCGGGTGGTGACGACGAACCCGCCGCCCCCCTCGCGCGCGGCGGCCGTGACCTCGACCGAGGTTTCGACGCGGGCGCCAACCTCGCGGCATTCGGCCAGGAGCATCTCCACGATCTGCCGGGAGGAACCGTCGCAGAAGAGTTGGCCCAGCTTCTTCTCGTGGTAGGCGATGCCGTGGCGCTCGACCAGCGCGATGAACTCCTCCGGCCGGTAACGGGCCAGGGCGGAGCGTGGGAACGCCGGTTCGGCGCAAAAGTAATTCTCGGGTCCGGCGTGCCGGTTGGTGAAATTGCAACGGCCCCCGCCCGAGATCAGGATTTTCAGGCCCGGCCGCTCGTTTTTCTCCAGGACCAGCACGTTACCCGCCCCCGCGGCCCCGGCCGTCGCGGCGCAGAACAACCCGGCCGCGCCACCGCCGAGGACGAGGACGTCAACGGGGGGAGGGGCGTCGGTTGGCATCGGGGGGCGGTAATGACCACCGCCGCGCGCCCGTTGTCTATTCGGGTTCCCGCTGGGGGGAGGCAAGGGCCTGCCTCCCTCCAGCATGGTTTGAACCCGTGTATGGTTCCGCCCATGTCCACCCCGTTCCGCCGATTGATGCCTTTGCTGCTGGTTCTCGCCGGTTTTTCGCCCGCGGCCCGCCTCCGCGCCGAGGAGATGCGCGCGGCCTGGGTCGCCTCCGTGGCCAACCTGAACTTTCCCTCCCGCCCCGGCCTGTCCCGCGCCGAAGCGGTAACCCAGATCCGCCAACTCGTGGACACGGCGGCCGACCGGGGCCTCAACGCCCTGATGGTGCAGGTGCGCCCGGAGGCCGATGCGCTCTACCGCACCGAGCGCGAGCCGTGGAGCCGGTTCCTCACCGGCCGGCAGGGGGGCGATCCCGGCTACGACCCGCTCGGGGTGTTCATCGAGGAGGGCCGGCGCCGCGGGGTGGCCATCCACGCCTGGATCAACCCCTACCGCGCCGCGACCTCCGCGGCGGCCGGGCAGGCGGCCAACCACGTCTCCCGCCAGCTCCCCGGCGCGACCCATCGCGTGGGCCGGATGCTCTGGCTGGACCCGGGCGAGCCGGCGGTGCGCGCGCACGTCGTCCGCGTGGTCGGTGACCTGGTGCGGAACTACCCGGTCGCGGGCGTGGTGCTGGACGACTACTTTTACCCCTATCCCGACAGCGGCATCCCGCGGGGAACTTTTCCCGACGCGGCGACTTACGCACGCTACGGCAACGGGTTGTCCCTGGATGACTGGCGCCGGGACAACGTCAACCGGCTCGTGCGCGAGTTGCAGCGCACCGTGCACGGCGCGCGGGGCGGGGTGCGTTTCGGGGTGAGCCCCTTCGGCATCTACCGGCCGGGGGTGCCCGCGGGCACGTCGGCGGGGCTGGACCAGTTCGCCCACGTTTACTCCGACCCGGTCGCCTGGTTGAAGGAGGGCTCCGTGGATTACCTTTCCCCGCAACTGTATTGGCCGGACGGCGGGGAACAGAGCTATTCCGCGCTGTTGCGTTACTGGCGCGGCGCGGAGGCCAACCCGCGCGGCGTGCCGGTGTTCCCCTCCATCGCGGTGGACCGGCTCAACGGCGAGGGCCACCACTGGCCGGCCTCGGAAATCGCCCACCAACTGGCGCTGGAACGCACCGTCGGCCCGCGGCCGGGCGGCGGGGGGTTCATCCTGTGGAGCATCAACCCGGTGATGCGCGACACTAAGGGCGTCGGCGCGGTCGTGGCGGCGGCGGGTGGGGGTTAAAGGCGGGCCGTTCGCGCGTGGCTTAACACAAAGCGCGGAACCGGTGTAGCCTCACCGCCCGCCGAACCGCCCATGACGTTGCCGCCCATTCCCAGCCTGCTCGAAGCCGCCCTGCGCCGGGCGCTCGTTGACGAAGCCAGCTTCAACCCCGCCGTCGCCCCGGTGGCGGACGCCCGGTTCGGGGATTACCAGTCGAACGCGGCCCTGATCCTGGCCAAAACCCGCCGGGCCAACCCGCGCGCGCTGGCCGCGGAACTCCAGGGCCGGCTCAACGCCGACGCGGAACTGGTGAAGGTCTGCGCCCCCGTGGAGATTGCCGGGCCGGGGTTCCTCAACTTCCGGCTGCGGCCGGAGTTCCTGGCGGCGCGTCTGGCCGGACTGCTCGCGGACGCCGAACGCCTCGGCGTGGCCCCCGCCGCCCGGCCGGAACGCATCGTGGTTGACCTGTCCTCGCCCAACATCGCCAAGCCGATGCACGTCGGCCACCTGCGCTCGACCGTGATCGGCGACGCCCTGGCGCGGACGGCGCGCTTCCTCGGGCACACGGTCATCACCGACAACCACCTCGGGGACTGGGGCACGCAGTTCGGTCTGGTGATTTACGGCTGGAAACATTTCCGGGACGAAACCGCGCTGGCGACCGACGCCCTGGCGGAGCTGGTCCGCATCTACCAGGTCACGGCGGAACTCGTCAAAGCGGAGAAGCCGCCGGGGGACGACGCGCCCGCCGCCGCCCCGACGCCCTTGGCCGACGCCTGCCGCGGGGAAACCGCCCGGCTCCAGGCCGGCGACCCGGAGAACCGCGCCATCTGGCAACGCTGCATTGACCTTTCCCGCGCGGAACTGGAAAAGGTTTACCGCCGCCTCGGCGTTCACTTCGACCTCTACCGCGGGGAGAGTTTCTACAACGACCAGCTCGCCCCCCTGGTGGAGCGGTTGTTGGCCCAGGGCATCGCCGAACCGAGCGAGGGCGCCGTCGTCATCTTCTTTCCCGACGACCCGAAACTCGCGGACAAGCCCGCGCTCATCCGCAAGCGCGACGGCGCCTTTAACTACACCACGACGGACCTGGCCACGATTACGTCCCGCACCGGCGAGCTCGGTGCCACGGCCGTCTGGAACGTGGTCGGCATGCCGCAAACCCTGCACTTTGAGCAGGTCAACGCCGCGGCACGTAAAATGGGGATCACCGTTCCCTACACGCACATCGCCTTCGGCTCCATCCTGGGCGAGGACCGCCGGCTGATGCGGACCCGCTCCGGCGACAGCGTGGCCCTGCGCGACCTGCTCGACGAGGCCGTCGCCCGCGCCCGGGTCTTGGTGGACGAAAAGAACGCCGCGCTGCCGGAAGCGGGGAAGGCCGAGATCGCCCGGCGCATCGGGTTGGGCGCGGTCAAATACGCCGACCTTTCCCAGCACCGGCTGACGGATTACGTCTTCTCCTGGGACCGGATGTTGAGCTTCCAGGGCAACACCGCGCCCTACCTGCAAAACGCCTACGTGCGGATTCGCTCCATCTTCCGGCGGTTGGAGGAAACGGACCAACCGCAGTTTTCGGGATCCGGGGAACTAACCGAGGTTGCCGAGCTGAAGCTGGCCAAAAAGCTGGCGCAGTTTGCCGAGGTTGTTCCCGCCGTGCTGGAGGATTTCCGGCCGAACCTCCTGGCGAACTACCTCTTCGAGCTGGCCAACGACTTCCACGGTTTCTACGAGGCCTGTCCCGTGTTGAAGGCCGCGGACCCGACGCGCTCCACGCGCCTGGTCCTGTGCGAGGTGACGGCGCGGGTGCTGGCGCGGGGGCTGGATTTGCTGGGCATCGAGGTGCCGGAGCGGATGTAACGACCAGCGTTTCAACTCACCCGCCGAGGATGCGCCGCAGGGTCTTCCCCGCGTCGAAGCACTCCTCCGCGCAGGTCCGGGCGGCTCTGGACAACGCCGGCCCCTCCCGCCCGATGCGGTTCAGGGCCCCGGCGGCCTCGTCCGCATCGTTGACCTCGTAGAACGGGCTGCCCGCCGGCAGGTGGCGCCCGACCCCGGCGTCTTCCGTGACCACCGGCCGGCCCGTCGCCAGGAACGCCGCGGCCCGGTCCGACAGCCAGCCGCTCTGCCAGAGGCAGTCCACCCCCTTGATGGTCGTGAACTCCCCCGTGGCGCCCCGCAGGTAGCGCCGATACGCGAAGGGCGACGAGGCCACGGCGTGCGGGTCCGCCAGTTTCCAGCCGTGCCGGAGCAGCCGGGCGCGGGCGGGGTCGTCGGGGCCGAAGTTCACCGCCAACTCCAACTCCGCCCCCGGCACCCGGCCGGGCAGGTCCAGGAAACGCTCGAACTTCGCGCCTTTGGACAGGTCGGGGTAACCCCCGTCCACCGGGATGTTGTTGGCCCAATACCACTGCCCGATGGTCGTGAACCGCGGCCGGCGGGGCAGGGGCACGGGCTGGTTCAACGTCAGGTCCACGAGCGGGAAGAACGTTTTCCAGTCCCGCCCGTTCGTCGGCAGCCGGCAGCCGGGGACGCCCATGTTCAAACCGATGGTCCAGAACTCGTGGTGGAAACTCTGGCCCATCTCCATGCCCTGGTTCATCCAGTAAGCGATCTCCGTCGGGTCCAAGTCGCAAAAGATTCGCCGCTCGAAACGCTCCAGCAGCGGGGGATGAACGGAGTAGGAGAGGTTGAGCAGCGTGTTCGGGCCGGCCAGGCGGTCCTCGATTTCCCGGCGGGTTTTGCCGTGGAAACGCATGGCCCCGAGGTCGTGCGCGTCGGCCGCCGGGTCCTGGAGCAGGACGCACCAGCGATCCGCCAGCCCGTGCAGACGCATCCGGTCCGCGAACGCCCGCAGGCAGGCGCGGTCGTGCGCGGGACCTTCCTTGCCGGCGGGCAGGAGCTCGAGCCAGACGAAATCCTTCCCGAGCGACCGGAGGCCCAGGGCCCACTGTAGGGGCACGGAAAAGTTACCGCCGCCCTGCCGGTATTTCGCCGCGAAGCCGCAGCCGAGGAAAACAGTTTCAGCCATCGGGGCGAGTTTACCCGATAGGAACAGAGGAAGGGCCCGCGAAACACGCGAAAAGAAAAAGGCAAAAAGAAGGAGACGTTTTGTTTTCCGGCCTTTTTTTCGCGTCCTTTCGCGTGTTTCGCGGGCCCTTCCCCCGCTTTGTTTGCTCCCCATGCCCGACAACATTTTCCAGAAGGACCTCCTCAACCCGAAGGAACTCCGCGAGGTGCTCGACCACCTCGGCCGGTTCTTCCGCGAGCGCGGTCAATCGCTGAACCCCGACCAGGAAGCGCGCATCCTGCGCCGGGCGGAGGAGATCCGTAACTACCAGCCCAAGGTCGCCGTCTTCGGCAAGACCGGCTCGGGAAAAAGCTCCCTGTGCAACGCCGTGTTCGGCCGCGACGTGGCCGCCATCTCGGACA
>CAXTFX010000089.1:0-12305 GCA_964243185.1 uncultured Chthoniobacterales bacterium | reverse complement strand
GTGCTCGTCGGCTCCGGCTCCTCCTCGACGGACGGCTACTACTCGACCCTCAACGGCCATGACCGCTTCCTCGACGACATGGCCCGCCGGCTGCACGAGGCTTACGGCAACCAGGTGAGCGTGGTCAACGAGGGGATCGGCGGTGACGTGGCCGCCCTCCCGGGTCCGGGCGGGTTGCAGTTTATCCAGCAATACCTGCAAACCCGGCTCGACCGCGACGTGATCGGGGTCAGCGGCGTGACCCACGTCATCCTCTACGTGGGCGTGAATGACTACACCATCGCCCAGCAGAGGTCCGACGCGACCATCGCCGCCTACCAGAGCATCGTGCAGCGCCTGCGCGCCGCCGGCATCAAGGTCATCATGGCAACCATCACCTCCACGGTGGGCGAGGCCAACATCGGCGGCAGCGCGGACGCCCTGGCGAACTACGCGGCGGTGAACCGTTACATCCGCACCTCGGGCCTGTTCGACAGCGTGGCCGACTTCGGACTAGCCACCTCCGACCCCTCCACCGGGGACGTCAGCGCGGACACGGCGCGGCTTTACCTGAATTTCGCCGCCCACAGCACCATTGACAGCACGGCGGACTTCCTGCACCAGGGCCGCGCCGGGATGCAGGCCGAGGCCAACACGCTGGACCTCTCGGTCCTCGCGCCGGCGGCCCGTTGAGACCTTGCCGGCCCGGTGACTACCCGTCCAGCGGGGGTCACGCCATCAGCTTATCCGGCGTGATGGGCAGGTCGCGCACGCGCTTGCCCGTCGCGTGGAACACCGCGTTGGCCACGGCCGCGGCCACGCCGGTGATGCCGATCTCGCCCACCCCGCGGGCGCCCATCGGGTTGAACTGATAATCCGGTTCGCCCACGAAGAACGGCTCAACGCTGACCACGTCGGCATGGACGGGGACGTGGTAGTCCGCCAGGTTGCGGGTCACCGGCAGGCCGGTGGCGCGGTCATAGACGGTCTCCTCCGCCAACGCCATGCCGAGGCCCATGACGACGCCGCCCATGACCTGCGAGCGGGCCGTCTTCGGGTTGATGATCCGGCCGCAGTCCATCACGGAAACGACGCGGCGGACCTGCACGCGCGGCAGGTCAGGGTCCACGGCGACCTCGACGAAGTGCGCGCCGAAGCTCTGGAACACGACGCCCTCCTCGTGCTCGTTCGGCTTGGCGGGTTTGAACGCCCCGTCGCCCTCCAGGCTGTCCTGGCCGGCACGGGCGAGCAGGTCGGTGAACCCGTCGGACTTCGCGGGGTCGCCCTTCACGCCCAGGCGACCGGGGGCCACCATTTCCAGGGTTTGCGGGTTCAGCCCCCGCAGCGGCGATCTCGGGTCGAGCACGGCTAGGGCGCCCAGCTTGGCGTGCAGCGCCTTGGCCGCCTCGTGGATGGCGTGGCCAACGGTGGCCGTCGAGGACGAGCCGCCGGCGGCCCAGGCGAAGGGCAGGTCGGTGTTGCCCAGCTCGAAGCGCACCTTCTCCACGGGCACGCCGACGGCCTCCGCGGTGATCTGGGTGAAGGTGGTGTAGGCGCCGGTGCCGATCTCGTGCGTGGCGCTCTGGGCGAGGACGGTGCCATCGGCGGCCAGGCGCACGCGGGCCTGGGCGGCCATCTTGTAGCCGGGGTAAAGGGCGGTGGCCATGCCCATGCCGACGAGCAGGTTGCCGTCGCGCATGGAGCGCGGCTCGGGGGTGCGTTGGTCCCAGCCGAACCGTTCCGCGCCGACCCGGTAGGCGTCCCGCAGGAACTTGGTGCTCCACGGCTTGCCGCTGACGGGGTGTTTCTCGGCGTAGTTGACGAGCCGGAGCTGGACGGGGTCCATCCGCAGGGCCACGGCGAGCTCGTCCATCGCGCTCTCCACGGCGAAGGTGCCGGGGCACTCGCCGGGGGCGCGCATGAAGGAGGGCTGCCCGGTGTTAACGGTGTAAACGGTGTGCCCGAACTCGATGGCGGGGCTGGCGTAGAGGACATTGGTGGTCGTCACCCCGCAGCCCTCCACGAACTGGCCCAGCGGGGAGGTCACGCAGTCGGTGGCGTGCCGCACGGCCCGCAGCCGGCCGTCGTCCTCCGCCGCGAGGGTGAGGGTCTGGCTGGTCATGGTGCGGTGGCCCAGGACGCTGAACATGGACGAACGGGTCAGCGGCAGCTTGACGGGCCGGCCGACGACGCGCGCGGGCATTGCGGGGAGGACGGTGTGGTTCGAGAACCCCGCCTTGCAGCCGAAACCGCCGCCGACAAAGGGGTTCACCACCCGGACGTTCTCGCGCGGCAGGTTAAAGGTTTCCGCGAGGATGGCCTGGACGCCCTTGACGTATTGGGAGGCGTCGTAGAGCACGAGCCGGTCGGCCGCCGTCCAGTGCGCGACGGTGGCGGCGGGTTCGATGGGGTTGTGCGTTTCCGTCGGCGTCCCGTAGGTAGCGGCGACCCGGGTGCCCCCGGCGGCACGGAGCGCGGCGGCGACGTCGCCCTTCGTGACCTGGATCTTGTCGCCGTTATTCTCCGGGGGTTGCTGGCCGGTGCCGGGCACGTCGGCGGGGGTCAGGGCGGGGCGCTCCGCGGCGTAGGTGAACCGGATGAGGCGCGCGGCGTGGCGGGCCTGCTCGAAGGTTTCCGCCACGGCCAGGGCGACGTGCTGGCCGCCGTAGGAGATGACGTCGTCCACGAGCGGGTTCCGCAGTTCGAGGCGGATGCCGCCGGTCATCATGTCACTGGTGGCCTCCTTGAGCTTGGGCGCGTTGAGGTGGGTCAGGATGGCGAGAACGCCGGGGGCTTTCTCCGCCGCGGCGGTGTCCACGGCGGTGATCTTGCCCTTGGAGATCGTGCTCTCGACGGCGTAGGCGTGGACCAAGCCGGGCACGTTGAACTCGGCGGCGTATTTGGCGGCGCCGGTGACCTTGAGCCGGCCGTCCACGCGGTCGTGGGGCTGACCGACGGGGGAGAGGGTGTTCGCGCTCATAGGATTTCAGGGGTTCACGCCGTCATGGCCGCGGTGTCCTGCACGGCGCGGACCAGGGTGCGCCGGGCCAGTTCGATCTTGAACCGGTTGTGCTCGTAGCCCTTGGCGGCGGCCATCTCCGCCTCCGCCGCGGCGCGCAGGGCGTCCCGGTCGGAGAACCGTTTGCCGACCAGGGCAGCCTCGGCCCGGGTCGCGCGCCAGGGTTTGTGGGCGACGCCGCCCATCGCCACGCGGGCCGCCTTGATGGTGTCGCCCTCCAGGTCGAGCACGACGGCGGCCGAGACCAGCGCGAAGGCGTAGGAGGCGCGGTCGCGCACCTTCAGGTAGTGCGAGCGCCGGGCGGCGGGCATCGCCGGCAGGTCCACGGCGGTGATGAGCTCGCCGGGGGCGAGGTTGGTGTCGAGCTGCGGGGTGTCGCCGGGCAGGCGGTGGAACTCGGCGATGGGAATCGCGCGGGTGCCCTTCGCGCCCTGGATTTGCACGACGGCGTCGAGCGCCGCCAGGGCCACGTTCATGTCGCTCGGGTTGGTGGCGATGCACTGCTCGCTCTGGCCGAGGATGGCGTGGATGCGGTTGTAGCCTTCCAGCGCCCCGCAGCCCGAGCCGGGCACGCGCTTGTTGCACTGGGGAAACGCCGGGTCGTAGAAGTAGTAGCAGCGGGTGCGCTGGAGCAGGTTGCCGCCCATCGTGGCGGCGTTGCGAAGCTGCGGGGAGGCCCCGGCCAGCAGGGCCTCGCTGAGGACCGGGTAACGGCTCCGCACGAGCGGGTGGTTCGCGCAATCGGAGTTACGCACCAGCGCGCCGATACGCAGGCCGCCGCCGCCGGGCAACTCGGTGATCTCGGCCAGGGGCAGGGCGTTGATGTCCAACAGCGCGGGCGGCTGCTCGACGCCCATCTTGGTGAGATCAATCAGGTTGGTGCCACCGGCCAGGAAGCGGGAGCCGGGCGGGAGGCCGGCGATCTCGGCGACGGCGGCGGTGGCGTCGGTGGCGCGGGAGTAGGTGAACGGGTTCATGGTCGGGGAAACGGGTTAGGTGCGGGAAGCGGGCGAAGCGGCGTGGCCGTGCACGTCGCGGATGGCGGCGACGATGTTGGGGTAGGCCCCGCAGCGGCACAGGTTGCCGCTCATGCGCTCGCGGATCTCGGCGTCGGTGAGTTCCACGGCCTTGGCGTCGCGCAGGTTGGGCGTGACCACGGAGCAGAGGTTGTCCCTGGCCTCGCCCAGCAGGGCCACGGCCGAGCAGATCTGCCCCGGCGTGCAGTAGCCGCACTGGAAGCCGTCGTGGGTGATGAACGCCTGCTGGACGGGGTGCAGGTCGTCCCCCTGCGCCAGCCCCTCGATGGTGGTGATCTCGTCGCCCTGGTGGGCCACGGCCAGGGCCAGGCAGGCGTTGAGCCGCCGGCCGTTGATGAGCACGGTGCAGGCCCCGCACTGGCCGTGGTCGCAGCCCTTCTTGCTCCCGGTGAGGTCGAGGCGCTCGCGCAGGGCGTCGAGCAGGGTGACGCGCGGCTCCAGGTTCAGCGTGTGGCTCTGGCCGTTGATCTTCAGGGTGACAGGCACCTCGCCCGCGGCGGCGGTGGTCGGGGCGTTGGCGGCGGGGGCGGCTTCCGCCGGGATGCCGGCGAAGAGGTAGGGGGCCAGCGCGACGGCCGCGCCGGCGCCGGCGGTCTGCTTGAGGAACTGCCGGCGGGTGGTCGGGCTGCCGAAGATCAACGTTTCATCGAGGGACTCGCCAGCGGGCTCGGACCCGGGCGGCAGGGCGTCGGGAGGCATCATGGTCATGGGATAACGTTCGCTGCCTACCCCGCGGTTGCGGGGGGGCCGGGGAATGTTCGAAAGTTCACCCGGATTGTGAACTGCGACCCCCTCGCCCCGTGGTATCGCCCGCTGGAAACCCTGGCCTTCGGCGGGGCGCTGCAACGGTGCCGGACGGCCCTGCTGCCCTGGGCGCTGGCGGGAGGGGGGGCGCCCCCGCGCCGGGCGCTGCTGCTCGGGGAGGGCGACGGCCGGTTCGGGGCGGCGCTGCTCGCCCGGCGGCCGGGGCTGGCGGTGGAGGTGGTGGACGCCAGCGCCGCGATGCTCCGGCGGGCTCGGGGGCGTTACCCGGCGGGGGGCAACGTCCGGTTCCACCACGCGGAGGCCCGCGCGTGGTTGCGCGACCGCGGGGAGCAGGTCCGGCGGGGGACCGCGGGGGGGTTCGACCTCGTCGCGACGCTGTTCTTCCTGGACTGCTTCTCCGACGCGGAGTTGCCGGGGCTGCTCGGGGAGATCGCCGGGGTCCTCACCCCCGACGCCCGCTGGCTGGTGGCGGATTTCCGCCAGCCGCCGGGGCGCGGTTTCCAGGCGCGCCGGGCGCGGGCGTCCCTCGGGGTGATGTATGCGTTCTTCCGTTGGACGACCGGCTTACGCACCCGGCAACTGGCGGATTTCCGGCCGCCCCTGCTCGCGCGCAGCTTCCGGTGCGCCCGGGCGGTCGGGACCGCGCACGGGTTCCTCGTCGCGGAGGGTTGGCGCCGGGGCCGGGGACTCAACGTTGCCAGAGCCACCACAACGGGGTGAGGAGCACGAGGTCCGCCCACACGCGGCGGGTTTCCGGCCGCCAGCTTTCCCCGGCGGGGCCGTCGAGCAAACGCAAGCCCGCCGCGGCGAAGGCGACCGGCGCGGTCGGGAAAGCTCCCCTCCCCGTCAAAGCGAGGCCGGCGGCGAGGACGGCGAGCCCCGCGCACGCCGGGCGCAGGAACGTTCCTGGCCGTCGCGGGCCGCCGGGGGTTTCCCAGCGGGCGATCAACGCGCAGTTTCCGAACGCGACCGCGCCGAACAACCCCACCGCGAGCCATTCCCCCGCCGTCAGCCGCTCGCGCACGAACAGCGCGGTGCCCGCCGCGAAGGCCGCGCCCACCCACGCTTCCTTCCACCAGCCCGCTACCTTCCAGCGGACCCGGTGAACCCAGGCGAAGTAACCTCCCATCAGCGCGGCTAGCCCGAGGCCGGCGCGCACGTCCGCGGGGGGCAGCCCACCGCCGAGCGTCACGGCCGCCAGGCCGCCCAGCGCGGCCCCCAACAACCCCCGGAGCGGCCCCCGCCACCGGCGGGAAAAGCGGTGGCGGGCCGTGGCCGTGTCGGGGCGTTCGGGGCCGCGCACGTCGGCGAGCCGGTCAGCGAGGTAGATGGCCCACACCGCCAACCCGAGCGCGGCCCGGTGCGCGGGGAGCAACGCCGCGCCGGCCGCCCGCGCCCACCACGCCTGCCAGACGAGGGCGACGAGCGGCGCGTCCAGGCTCAGGAGGTGGGGCAGCAGCCAGGCGGGGCGGGACGACACCGGGGGAGGTAGCCCTATTTTGCCTGGGCGGCGACCCGCAGAAACGTCTGGCCGATGCGCGCCGCCGCCACCAGCGAGGCCCGCAGGTCCCCGCTCACCTTCGACTCGCCCCCGGTGCGGCACCGGTGCGGGACGGGAACCTCCGCGATCCGCAAGCCTCTGGCGGCCGCGCGCATCTGCATTTCCAGGTTCCAGCCGTAGGTTTCCTCGCTCATCCCGAGCCCCTCCAGCGCGTCCCGGCGGATGGCCCGGAACGGGCCCATGTCGGTGTAGCGCACGCCGTAGCGCAGCCGCATCAGCGCACCCGCCAGCCAGCCGGCAAAGAGCTGCGTGCCGTTCATGCTGCCCGGCTCGCGCTCGCCGCGCACGCGCGAGCCGATGACGAAATCCCGCTCGCCCGCCAGCACCGGCCCGGTGAGCCGGGACATTTCCGCCGCCACGTCGGAGCCGTCGCCATCAAGGAAAACCACGATCCGGCAACCCTTCCCCAACGCCGCCACGCCCGCCGCGCAGGCCCGGCCGTAACCGCGGGCCGGTTGCGGAACCACCCGCGCGCCGGCCGCCCGCGCCCGCTCGGCGGTGGCGTCGGTGGAGCCGTTGTCCACGACGATCACCTCCCCGACGCGGGCCCCGCGGCCGTCCGCGTCGGCACCCAGGCACTCCCGGACCACGCCCGCGATGGGCGCCTCCTCGTTCAGAGCCGGGATGATGACCGAGATGCCCGCCGCCGCGCCGTCCGTTTCCATGCGTTCCCGGGACGGCGCGGCGCGCGGCCAGACTTTCGTGCTAATTCGAGCCGAGGCGGCTCTTCAGCATCTTCGTCGCCAGCATGGCCAGGGCGCCCATGACGATGGGGTTCCCCAGGGCCTTCATGAAACCGGGCTGCTGCTGGACGGTCTGTTGGACCACCTCCGGGTTCTGCCGGCGGGCGTAGTTGAGCACCTTGCCGTAGTCAGTCGGGCTCATCTGGTTCGGGTTGGTCGAACCGAGGCCGAGCATCCCGGCCAGCCCGCCCAGGGCCGAGCCGCCACCGAGGCCGCCGAGCACGGTGGAGAGCAGGCCCTGGCGCTGGTTCGGGTCCGCGCTGGAGAAGGCGTTGGCCGCGGCCTGCTGGAACTGGTCGTCGGGGAGCGAGCCGAGGTGCTGGACGGCGGCCTGCTGGTATTGGTCGCGGTCGAAGTCGCGGTCGTCCGGGTGGTCGGAAACGAACCGGTCGTGGGCCTGGGCCACGTCGGCGTCGGACACGGAGCCCTGGCCGCCGAAGCGTTGCATGAAGTCGTCAACAGATCCTGGCATAATGTAGTTAGGTTGTGTGGTGGGTTGCTGGAGGGTGAAGGTTTACCGCCGCGCCGGGACGTAGGACATCTCGCGGGTGCGGGCGTCGTAGTGCCCGGTGCCGACCTTGAGCGGCGGCTGGGAAGGGGCGTAGGCGATCACGTCGAGGTCCTCGCCGGGGAACTCCTTGACCATCTGCGCGAGCATGGCCTTGAGCAGCTTGGGCACGTCGTCCAACTGCACGCGCCGGTCGAGGATGAGGGCGAGGTCGTTCTCCTCGTTCATCACCGCCTTATCAATGGTGTTGAACTGGGGGTCCGCCTTGCGGATGCGCTCCAGCAATTCCATCTGCCGCTGGCGCTGGGAGCCGTCCGCGCGGGGACCCCCGGAATTCATCGGGCGGTTGGGCGCGGGAACGTTTCCCCCCGCCACGGCCGGGCCGCGGTTATCCCCGGAGTTGTAGCGGACTTCCGGGGTCGCCCGGGGCGCGGGCGGAGCCTGCGTGACCGGCGCCGGGGAGGGTCCGCAGCCGGCCGTCGCCAGCAGGCAGACGGCAGCGGCAACGGGGAAAAGGGGGCGAGGAGGGTGCGGGATCATCTGCGGTCGGAAAAGGCGGACGCTTCAGTGCCGGGCCGGGGATTGCTCCCAGGCCTCCCGCGCGGTCTGCACGGGCTGGACGGACACGGCCACGTCCACCTCGGGGCTATCCTCCTTCAGCTCCCGGGCGACGACGGCGGGGACAACCTCCGTCAGCCGCATGATGAGCGGGGTGAGCTCCTTGAGGGCGTGCTCGGCGTAGGAAGCGACCTGCTGGTCCTTGAACGCCAGGCCCGTGGTCTGGAGCATGGTCAGGGAGATCGAGGCCATCGAGCTGGCGGTGTAGTTGTCGCGCAGCATCCGGGAGAGCGGGTCCTTACGCACCTTGTCGTAGAGGCCGGCGGCGACGCCGAGGGCGCTGGTGACGGCTTCCTTCAAACCGGCGGTCACCCCGGAGCCGAGGCGGTCAACGTGGGCCTGGGTCAACTCGGTGTGCCGGCCGTAGTAGGCGTGGAGTTTCTGGATGATGTCGAGCACGGGGGATTCGTGCTGCACGCGCTCGTCGCTCACCTGGCGGTCAAGCGCCTGGTGGATGTGGCTGTGCAGACCGTGCATGTCGTTGACGTAAGTTTGGAGGTCTTTGGGGGCGGAGTTCGCGTCGGCCATAGTCGGAGGGGTCGGGTGGTTGGATTGCCTTTGGGCGAAGAGGAATCGCGCGGCGTTCACCGGGCGGTTGGCGGAAAGGGCGAGCGTTGGCCGGTCGGCGGGGTGAAACGCGGCCGGGATCGCCCGCGTTCAGGACCGCAACTCGATCAGCTCCGGGTGGTGCTTGCGCCAGTAGCGGCCCAGGCCGGCGACGCTCATGAACGCCGGGTCGGCCTGCTCGTAGTCCTCGATCTCCTCCTCGCGGAGGCCCTTGGCGCGGAGCTCGCCGGCGACGAACGCCTCGAACTCCCGCACCAGCCCGGCCTCCTCGCGCCCTTCGCGCAGGTGTTCCAGCATCCAGCCGGCCCAGGAAACGAGCCGTTCCTCCAGCTCCGCGAACCGCCGCCCGGGATCGTCGAGCTTTCCAAAGTGGGTCACATAGACCTCGGCCGCCCCCAGCCCGCGCAACCGCTCCAGGGACGTGCGCCAGGTTTCCACGTCAATGTCCGGCGGCGGGCAGGGCGGGACCACGGGGCCGTCGCCGATGACCACCCCGGCCACGTCGCCCGCGAAGAGCGACCCGGTTTCCGCCAGCCACCAAGCGTGGTGGTGCGGCGCGTGACCCGGCGTCGCGAGGGCGGTGATCTTGACCCCGGCCCCGAGCGTGAGGACCTCGTCGTCCGCCACGGTCTGGAGCCGCACGGCGGGGACGGGCTTGAGGTCGCCCCACAGCCGCCCCATGCGCTCGCCGTAGATGCGCGTGGCGCTGGCGAGGAGCTTGGCGGGGTCGAGCAGGTGCGGCGCCCCGCGGGGGTGGACGTGGACGGTCGTGCCGAAATCCCGCGCCCAGCGCCACGCCCCGCCGGCGTGGTCGAGGTGGATGTGCGTCAGGAGCAGGTGTTTGACCTCCTCCGGCCGACGCCCGAGCGCGCGGATACCCCCGACGAGGTGCTCGAACACGGACTCCGGCCCGCAGTCCACCATCGCCAGCCCGTGCGCTGGCCCGAGGTCAACCAGGTAGGATGCGATGATGCGCGGGCGGCCGAGGTGGAGGGTGTCAACGGGGTGGATCATGGCAACGTTTCGAGCGTGGCCGGTTCCGTGACCGGCAACTGGCAGGTGCCGTCCTCGCAGACGTAGGCGGCGGCGCGGCCGTCCACGGGGCGCACGTCGGCCAGGAACGGCAGCCGCTCGCCGAGTTGGCGCTGGGCGTCGCCGCCGTCGGCGTAGAGCAGCACCTGACCCGGGCGGAACGGCCGGCGGGCCGCGCGCAGGAGCGCCCGGAGGTCCGGGGCGCCGCGGTCGCCCGCCAGGACGATCTGCCGCGGGGAGCGCACGAACGCATCCAACGCGCCGGCCATCGCGGGCATGGCCTGGGGGAGCTGCTCCAGGCGCTCGCGGCTGGCCCCGAGCGTGCGGGCGGCCCGCTCGCGCAGATCGGCGCGGCCCCGCGAGGCCGCCAGGCGGACGAGGTTCATCGCCGCCACGCTGCCCGCGGCCGGCTCGGCCCCGTCGTGGTCGTCCTTCAGACGGATGAGCACCCCGCCCGCCGCCTCGCCCGCGGCGGTGGAAAAGTAGCCGCCGTTTTCCTCGTCAAAGAACAATCGGTCCATCGTGTCCTGCAGCCGCTCGGCCCAGAGCAGGTGCTCGAGGTCGAAGTCCGCCTCGTAGAGGTCCAGCAATCCCTGGATGAAGAAGGCGTAGTCGTCCGCGAACCCCGCGATGTCCGAGGCGCCTTCGCGGTAGGAGCGCCGGAGGGTGCCGACCTCCGGTTGGTGGAGGTTCGCCCGCACGAACGCGGCCGCGGCCAGCGCCGGGCGGAGGAACCGCAACTCGTCCAACACGCCGTAGGCCCGCGCGAACGCCGAGATCATCAGCCCGTTCCAACCGGTCAGGACCTTGTCGTCCAGGTGCGGCCGGGGACGAGCCTTGCGGGCGTGGAAGAGTTTCTCGCGGGCCAGTTCCAGCAACGTGC
The DNA here is from genome assembly GCA_964243185.1 of uncultured Chthoniobacterales bacterium. Lineage (GTDB taxonomy): Bacteria > Verrucomicrobiota > Verrucomicrobiia > Chthoniobacterales > SZAS-18 > CAXTFX01. The sequence continues at coordinate 1,593 of CAXTFX010000089.1, read as the reverse complement.
GGACCCGGTGGATTGGCATCCCGAACTGCGCCGCCGTCCCGTCGAGGGAACGGTGCGCGAGCAGGATGTTTTTGCCGACGAATTCCTCCTGGGGATCGCTCCCGGGCGGCGCGTTGCCCGCCGTTTCGACGCCAAAGTGAAAGTTGGCCAGCCGCGTCTCCTCGACCGTTAACACCGAGCCGATTTCCGCCTCCGTCCAGACGTAGAACGCGCCCTCCGCGTGCTCCGCCGGGTTCTCCGGCAGGGGGCTGTCGGCGTCCTCCGCGCAGAGGAACCCGCCCGCGGGTCCGGTGAGGTCGCGCAGGACGTAGCCCAGGGTCGCCCGCACCGTGTCCGCGTAGGCGCCGTTCCCGGTGATCTGGTAGCCCTCCAGGTAGGCGGTGACGAGTTGCGCCTGGTCGTAGAGCATCTTCTCGAAGTGCGGGACGTGCCAACGACGGTCCACGGAGTAGCGGTGGAACCCGCCCCCGAGCTGGTCGTTCATCCCGCCGGCCGCCATCCGGTCCAGGGTCACGGTCAACATTTCGGCCACCCGCCGGGCCGTGGCCCCTTGCGCGTCCACGTCCGCCGCCCGGGCGTGGACGCGGGCCAACAGGTGCAGCACGGAGGGCCGGGGAAACTTCGGGGCCGCGCCGAAGCCGCCCCATTCAGGGTCGAACTCCGCCGCGAACGTCTCGAACCCCTTCCGCAGCACCTTACCGGCGTCGGGCAGCCGGGCATCCCCCCCGCCCGGCTCCCCGCGCGCGGCCATCTCCCGCAGGGCGTCGAGGACCTCCGCCCCGCGGGTCGTCAACGCCTCCCGGTCCGTGCGCCAGGCGTCGGCGATGGCCCGCAGCATCGCCGGGAAGCCGCGCCGGCCGTGGCGGTCCTCCGGCGGGAAATACGTCCCGCCGAGGAACGGGGCGCCCTCGGGCGTCATCCACACCGACATCGGCCAGCCGCCGTGCCCCGAGGTGGCCTGCACGAAGGTCATGTAGAGCCGGTCCACGTCCGGGCGCTCCTCCCGGTCCACCTTCACGTTGACGAACCCGGCGTTCATCACCGCGGCGATGGCGGGGTTCTCGAAGGATTCGCCGGCCATGACGTGACACCAGTGGCAGGTGGAGTAGCCGACGGACAGGAACACGGGCTTGTTCTCCGCGCGGGCCTTGGCGAAGGCTTCCCCCCCCCACGGGAACCAGTCCACGGGGTTGTGCCGGTGCTGGAGCAGGTAGGGGGACTTTTCGCGGGCCAGCCGGTTGTGCGGGGTTCCGGGTGGGACGGGTGCGCGGCTCATGCGCAGAGGATTCGGACGGGAGCGGCGGGGGGCGTTCATTTTTGCGGAAGCCGTCCACCTGGAAGGGATCCCCGCCCCGGTGTATCACCCTCCCCGTGCCGTCCTCCGATCCTTACCAGGTCCAGCTCGACGTCTTCTCCGGTCCGCTCGACCTCCTGCTCTACCTCGTGCGGAAGGACGAGATCGAGATCTACGACCTTTCCCTGGAGCGGCTCACGGCGGGGTTCATGGAATACCTCCAGGAAAACCTCGCCCGGCTCGATCTGGACCTCGCGGGGGACTTCGTGGCCACCGCCGCCAACCTCATCTACCTGAAG
>CAXTFX010000088.1:0-12359 GCA_964243185.1 uncultured Chthoniobacterales bacterium | reverse complement strand
AATAATCTGCGGTAATCGGCGTAATCTGCGGACAAAATCTGCTCCATGCCCGCTACCCTGGACCCCTCGCGCACCGTCTCCGAACTCAAGGAACTCCGCGCGTTGACGGGAACCGCGGACGGTGCACAGCGGGTGGCGTTTACCCCGACCTGGTCGGCCGCGCGCCACTGGTTGCGCGAGAAGTTGGCCGCGGTACCGGCCGTCGAGGTCCACACCGACGCCGCCGGCAACCTGTGGGCGACCCTGCGGGGACGTTCCCCCCGCGCCGTGCTCATCGGCGGCCACCTGGATTCTGTTCCAAACGGGGGTTGGCTGGACGGCTGCCTCAACGTCCTCGCCGGGTTGGAGATTCTCCGGCGCGTCCACGCCGACGGCGACCACCCGCCCGTGACCGTGCGCCTCGTGGATTGGGCGGACGAGGAGGGCGCGCGGTTCGGCAAGAGTTTGTTCGGCTCCTCCGCCTGCTCGGGCAACCTGGACTTGACGGAAGCCCGTGGCCTGCGGGACCGGGACGGCGTCGCGTTACCCGACGCCCTCCGGGAGCACGGGATCATCCTGGAAAACGTCAAAGCGAGCGGTCGGGAACTGACGGACGCCGCGGCTTACCTCGAACTGCACATCGAGCAAGGCCCGGTGCTCCTGGACCTTGACCGACCGCTCGGCACCGTGTTGGGAACGTTTGGCGTGGAGCGTCACGCCGTCACCTTCCACGGGCAGGCCGCGCACTCCGGCAGCACGCCGATGAACCGCCGGCGCGATGCGTTCCTCGCCGCCGCGCGCTTGGGGCAAGAGATTTATCCCATCGCGGAGCGCCACGGCGGGGTCTGCACCGTCGGTTCCTGCACGACGCAGCCCGGCATCGTGACCAGCGTGGTCGCCGAGTGCCGGATCACGTTGGACCAGCGTCACCTGGACGCCGACGCCCTGGCGCGGATGCTCGCCGACGCCCGGGCGGCCAGCGAGCGTTTCGCCGCGGAGGGCAGCGTGGGTGTCACCTGGGAACGGCTCTGGCGGATCGCGCCCGTGCCGTTTCACCCCGCGCTGCTGGATCTGTGCGACGCCGCCCTCGCGGAGACGGGCGTGCCCGTCCACCGGCTGCCGTCCGGCCCGCTGCACGACGCTGCCGAGGTCGCCCGGGCCGGGGTGCCAACGGTGATGATGTTTGTCCAAAGCCTCCACGGGATCAGCCACAACAAGATCGAGGACACGCGGGCGGAACACCTGGAACTGGCCGTGGCGGCGTTTGACCGGCTGGCGGCAAAAACGATGGGCTGGGTGGAGTCTTTCTCCTTCCCCTTTCCCTCGGCACCACTACTTTGAGCGTTGACGAACGGACCGGCAGGGACCCTGCTCCGTCAGGTCCGCGGTCCCGGATGCGGCGTCCTTTCCTGGACGGCGGACCCGACCACCGGTGCGCAGCGGAACCGAAGGCAGTTGCAGGCAAATAGCCGCAGGCAAAGCGGGTCCCTCCCAACGTCCCCAACGATTGATGTAGTAACCCGAGGAACAAATCATGCCGACACTCGCCACCACCGTTGACGGTCTTAAACTCCCCAACCCGTTCATCATCGGCTCCGGGCCGCCGGGGACGAACCTCAACGTCATCAACCGGGCCTTCAAGGAAGGCTGGGGCGCCGTCATCGCCAAAACCGTCAGCCTGGACGCGAGCAAAGTCGTCAACGTCACCCCGCGCTACGCGAAGCTGCTCTCCGCTGACCGTAAGGAGGTGATCGGCTGGGAAAACATTGAGCTGATCTCCGACCGCCGCTTCGAGATCTGGTTGGACGAGTTTAAGCGTTGCAAGGACCAGTTCCCCGAGGGTGTGCTTATCGCCTCCGTCATGGAGGAGTTTAACCGCGACGCCTGGGCGGAGATCATCGAGCGCTGCGAGGGCGCAGGCGTGGATGCCTTTGAACTCAACTTCTCCTGTCCCCACGGCTTGCCCGAACGCCGGATGGGCGCCGCGATGGGCCAGGACCCGGCGATTTTGGAGGAGGTCTGCGGCTGGGTGATGGCGGCCGCGAAGAAACCCGTGTGGGCGAAGATGACGCCCAACGTCACGCGCATCGAAGACCCGACCCGCGCGGCGTTGCGCGCCGGCTGCCAGGGGGTCAGCGCCATCAACACCATCCGCAGCGTCACGGGCGTCAACCTGGACACCCTGCGCCCGGAACCCACCGTGGAGGGTTACACGACGCCCGGCGGTTATTCGTGCAAGGCTGTTCGCCCCATTGCGTTGCGAATGTGCATGGAGATCGCCACGATGATCCGCCAGGAGTTCCCCGGCCGGTCGTTGTCCGGCCTCGGTGGCATCGAGAGCGGCGGGGACGCCGCGCAGTTCATCCTGCTCGGCTCCGACACGGTGCAGGTTTGCACGGGGGTGATGAAATTCGGCTACGAATGCGTGAAGCCCATGTGCGAGGAACTACTGACGTTCATGGACAAGCACAAGTTTAGAACCCTGGCTGACTTCAAGGGCCACAGCCTTGATTACTTCACCACCCACGCCGAGCTGGTGCGGATGCAAACGGAGCGTAAGTCCGCGCAGAAGGTGGCCGAAACGCAAAAGCGGATGGTCGCCGCGGACGGCGAATGGAGCGGGGACAGCTTCGTCCAACAGTCCAACGCCCTGGCGCGGTGAGCCACGGCTTCCCGCGTGGGGTAGAACGTTTAGACCGGCCGCCCGTCAGACATTTACCACATGAGCCTCCTCATCCAGAACGGCGAGATCGTCACCGGCTCCGCGCGCTACGTGGCGGACATTTATTGCGAAGGCGAGACCATCACCCGCATTGACCGGAACATCCCCCCGCCGCCGGGTGCAGAGGTCATTGACGCCACCGGCAAATACGTGTTTCCCGGCTTCATTGATCCGCACACGCACATTTACCTGCCGTTCATGGGCACGTTCTCGAAGGATACCTACGAGACCGGCACGCGGGCGGCGCTCGTCGGCGGGACGACGACCCTCTTCGATATGTGTTGCCCCTCCCGCGCGCAGAGTGCGCGGGAAGGCTTCGAGACCTGGAACGCTCACAGCGTCGGCCGGGCGGCGTGTGATTATTCGTATCACATGGGCGTCACGCGGTTTGACGCCGACAGCGAGGCACAACTGCGCGAGATCGTCCGCGCGGGCGTCAGTTCCTTCAAGGTTTTCCTGGCGTATAAAGGGGCCTTTGGCATTGACGACACGGAGCTTTACCGCACGCTGAAACTGGCCCAGGAACTCGGCGTGATCGTTTGCGCGCACTGCGAGAACGAAACCCTCGTGTCGGAGCGTCAGCGTGAACTCCTCGCCGCGGGCCGGGCCGGGCCGGAGGCGCACCACGAGAGCCGGCCGCCGCGCGTGGAGGCGGAGGGCGTGCACCACCTGATGACGTTCGCGGAACTCACGGGCGCGGCCACTTACATCGTGCACCTCTCCTGCGAGGAAGCCCTGCGCGAGGCCGTCGCGGCGCGGACGCGGGGGGTGCGGGTCAACGTTGAAACGCTGATCCAGTATTTGTTGTTGGATAAGACCGATGCCGAACGGGCCAACTTCGAGGGTGCCAAATACGTGATGTCCCCGCCGTTGCGGGACCAGCGAAACCAAGACGTGCTCTGGGGTGCGTTGCGCGGCGGATTGGTGGACACCGTGGCGACCGACCACGCGCCGTTCGATTTCGCCGGGCAGAAGCTCCCGATGGGACGTGACGATTTCACCCGGATTCCCAACGGCATCCCGGCCCTGGAAGACCGGGTCAACTTGCTTTACACCTACGGCGTCGCGGCCGGGCGGCTGGATTTGCACACGTTCGTGAACGTGGCCAGCACGAACGCCGCGAAGCTCTTCGGCCTGTTCCCCCGCAAGGGCACGATTCAACCCGGCAGTGACGCGGACCTCGTGGTCTTCGACCCGAACCCCCGTGGCACGATCACGGCCGCGAACCAGACCATGAACGTGGACTACAGTGCCTTTGAGGGTTGGGAAACCGTGGGCCGCCCGAGCGCCGTCACGTTGCGCGGCGAGGTGGCGGTGCGGGAGGGGAAGTTCGTGGGCACGCCGGGCCGGGGGCGGTTTTTGGCGCGACCGACCAGATGACGGTGGTTTTGTCCGCAGATTATGCGGATATACGCGGATTTTCAGAAGGGCTTGGGAGCCTCGGGGGCGGGAATCGTCAGCCTTTTACCACGTAAAGAACTTGCGTAACCTGCGGCACGACCGCCTTAACATTCACGTCCTCATGCACGACCAGAGCCACCTCGCCGCGACCGAACTCACGGAGCTGCCCGACTCCGCCTTGCTCAACGCCGACCTTGCCCCCGTGCCGACGGCGCGGCGCACCTGGACGGTTTGGAACTTCGCGGCGTTGTGGATTTCCATGTCGGCCTGCATCCCGACCTACATGCTGGCCTCCTCGCTCATCGGCGGGGGGATGAACTGGTGGCAGGCGGTCGGGACCATCTTCCTCGGCAACCTCATCGTGCTCCTGCCGATGGTGCTCAACGCCCACGCGGGGACCCGCTACGGCATCCCGTTCCCGGTGTATTGCCGGGCGGCGTTTGGCACGATGGGGGCGAACGTCCCGGCGCTGCTGCGCGCGCTGGTGGCCTGCGGGTGGTTCGGCATCCAAACGTGGATCGGCGGGGCGGCCATTTACAAGATCCTCGGCGTGTTCTTCCCCGGGCTGGCGGCGGACGCGGCGGGGGCGGCCGCCAGCGCGTTCGGGATCACGCCGACGCAGTTTGCTTGTTACCTGTTTTTCTGGGGCATCAACGTGCTGGTGATCTGGCGGGGGATTGATTCCATCCGCTTTTTGCTCTCGCTCAAGGCGCCGCTGCTCGTGGGGCTGGGGCTGCTGCTGCTCGGGTGGGCCTACCGGCAGGCGGGGGGCTTCGGGCCGATCCTGTCGCAACCGTCCGCCTTCGCGCCGGGGCAGCCGCGGGCGGGGGAGTTCCTGAAGTTTTTCGTTCCGGCGCTGACGGGGATGATCGGGTTCTGGGCGACGCTCTCGTTGAACATCCCGGACTTTTCCCGCTACGCCCGTTCCCAGCGCGACCAGGTGCTCGGGCAGACGCTCGGGCTGCCGACGACGATGGGGCTGTATGCCTTCATCGGCGTGGCCGTGACCTCGGCGACCACGCTGATCTTCGGCCAGACGCTCTGGGACCCGGTAGACGTGTTGACCCGGTTCCAGAACCCCGTCGTGCTCGTCGTCGCCATGCTGGCGCTGTGCCTGGCGACGCTGGCGACGAACCTCGCGGCCAACGTCGTTTCGCCGGCGAACGACTTCGCCAACCTGGCCCCGCGGCACGTCGGGTTCCGCGGCGGGGGGATCATCACGGCGATCATCGGCACGCTCATCATGCCGTGGAAACTGGTGGCGGATCCGAGCGGGTATATCTTCACGTGGCTGGTCGGGTATTCCGCGCTGCTCGGCCCCATCGCGGGAGTGCTGATCGCGGATTATTTCGTGATCCGGCGGACGCGGCTGGACGTGCGGGCGCTGTATGACCCGAACGGGGAATACCGTTATTGGAACGGGTATTCGCCGGCGGGGCTGGGGGCGCTGGCGCTGGCGGTGTTGCCAAACGTGCCGGGGTTCCTGGTCACGGTGAAATGGCTGCCGAAAACGAGTGTGCCGGCGGTGCTCGTGGCGTCCTATGACTACGCCTGGTTTCTGGGGTTCGGGATCGCGTTCGTCGCGTATCTGCTCCTGTTCAAAGCCTTGGTGAAGTCGCCAACCGAATTGATCTCCTCCCATGCAAACGCCCCCGCTCCCGCCCTTTGACCATCAGCCGGCCCCTTACGACGGGCCGTCCGCCGAGGAGGTGCTCGCCCTGCGGCGGCAGTTCCTGAGTCCGGCCATCTTCCATTATTACCAGCGGCCCCTGATGATCGTGGAGGGCCGGGGGCAATACCTCTACGACGAAACCGGGCGGCGTTACCTGGACGCCTTTGCCGGGATCGTCACCGTCAGCGTCGGGCATTGCCACCCGCGGGTCGTCGCGGCGGCGAACGCGCAGAACGAGCGGCTCCAGCACACGACGACCATTTACCTCCACCCGAACGTCGCCGCCTACGGCCAGGCGCTCGCGGCGCGGATGCCGGGGGACTTGAAGGTGTGCTATTTCGTCAACTCCGGCTCGGAGGCCAACGACCTGGCGCTGCTCATGGCCCGCGCCTACACGGGGAACTACGACGTCGTCGCCCTCCGCAACGCCTACCACGGCGGCAACGCCTCGGGCATGGGGCTGACGGCGCACTCGACCTGGAAGTTCAACGTGCCGCACTCCTTCGGCGTCCACCACACCCTCGCGCCGGACGGCTACCGGGGGGTGTTCCGCTACGACGATCCGGAGGCGGCCACGAAGTATGCGGACGACGTGAAGAGCGTGATTGACTACGCCACGTCCGGGAACGTGGCCGGGTTCATCGCCGAATCCATCCAGGGCGTGGGCGGCGCGGTGGTGTTCCCGGAGGGGTATTTGTCGCGGGCCTACGCCCACGTCCGGGCGGCCGGCGGGGTGTGCATCGCCGACGAGGTGCAGACCGGCTTCGGGCGCATGGGGACGCACTACTGGGGGTTCGAGACGCAGGGGGTCCTGCCCGACATCGTGACGATGGCCAAGGGGATCGGCAACGGGGTGCCCCTCGGCGCGGTCGTCACCACGCCGGAGATCGCGGAGGCGTTGCGGTCGCGCATCCATTTCAACACGTTCGGCGGCAACCCCGTCGTAATGGCGCAGGCCCGGGCGGTGCTGGAAGTCATTGACGAAGAACGGTTGCAGGAGAACTCCCGCGTCGTCGGCGGCCGTTTCACGGCCGGACTCCGGGCGCTGGCGGAGAAGCATCCGATCATCGGCGACGTGCGCGGCCGCGGGCTGATGCTCGGGGTTGAGCTGGTCAGGGACCGCGCGACCCGGGAGCCGGCGAAGGCGGAGACGGTCAAGGTGTTCGAGGACGCGCGGGACCTCGGGCTACTCGTCGGCAAGGGCGGCTACCACGGGAACGTCCTGCGGATCAAGCCGCCGATGTGTCTGACGGCGGCCGACGCGGATTTCGCGCTGGAGGTGTTGGACGTGTGTTTGGGGCGGTTGTGAGCGGGAGGACGTGCCCGCGGAACACGCGGAACACGCGGAAAAAAGAGGGGGGAAGAAAATCCTTTGGTCTTTTTCCTTCCGTGTGTTCCGCGTGTTCCGTGGGCACTTCATTTCTGTAGCGTCAACGACCACCGCCCGTCCCGCCGCGTCCGTCGCAGGCGCAGGTCGGCGCCGAAGGTCGCGGACAGGTTGACGGAGGTGAGCACCCGCCGCGTCGGGCCGGCGGCCAGCAAGCGGCCCTCCCGTAGGAGCAGGGCGTGGGTGAACACGGGCTGGATCTCCTCGACGTGGTGGGTCACGAGCACCAGCGTGGGGGCCCCGGGGTCGGTGCGCTGACCGAGCCGTTCCACGAAGGTCAGGAACCGTTCGCGGGCCACCGGATCGAGCCCCGCGCAGGGTTCGTCCAGGATCATCAGCGCCGGCCGGGCCATCAACGCGCGGCCGATGAGGACCCGCTGGCGTTCGCCTTGGCTGAGGACGCCCCAGGGCCGCTCGGCCAGGTGGGCACACTCGACTTGCGCCAGGCAGGCGAGGGCCTCCGCGCGCTCCGCGGCGCTCGGCCGCCGGCCCCAGAACTGGATTTGCGCGTGCTTGCCGCTGAGGACCGTGAGCAGCGCGGGCTCCTCGTCGGGGAGCATCTGGCGCAGGGACGAGGAAACCAACCCGACGCGCCGACGCAGCTCCCGCCAGTCGGCGCCGCGACCGTAGGTGGCCCCGAGGAGCTGGACGCTGCCGCCGGACGGGGTCAGGTAGGCGGTCAACGCGCCGAGCAGGGACGTTTTCCCCGAGCCGTTCCCCCCGAGGATCACCCAGTGTTGACCGTGCTCCACGCGCCAGGAAAGGTCGTGCAGGATGACGGTTTTTCCCCGTGCGACGCGGAGATTTTCCAACGCGAGAACCGGGGGAGGCAGCGACACGGAAGGAGCCTCACGCCGAGGCCGCGGAGGTCGCAAAGGGGAAAAGTAAGAAACAGAGAATTTTCCTTACCCGCATAATTCCTTTGCGACCTCCGCGGCCTCGGCGTGAGGCAGCCCGCTCAGTGCCCGCCGCCGCTTCCGGCACCTCCCGCCGGGTTCCACCGTTTGATGAACAGCGCGAGTCCTACCCCGAGCGCGGCGGGAATTGTCAGCACGAGGAAGCAGTCCAGGAACGCCTGGATGGCGCTCTGCTGGTTGACCATCCCGGCCAGCATCGCCTGCGCGCGGACCTTCGCCTCGGGCAGCGTGTAGCCGGCGCGGGCGAGGGTGGTGGTCAACCCGGCCACCCGGCTCTGCGCGAGGCTGTCGTAGGCGGAAACGTGCTCGGCCAGGACCGAATGGTGGAACTGCTGGCGGCGCTCCAGCCAGGTCGTCACGAAGGAGATGCCGAAAGAGCTGCCCTGGTTGCGGAACAGGTTCGTCAGGCTGCTCGCCTTGTTGTTCTTCTCCTTGGGCAGATACGAGTAGGCGACCTGCGAGGTCGGCACGAACAGGAACGCCAGCCCGAAGCCGAAGAGCATCCGCGCGCGGACGGCGTCGCCGAAGGTCGCGTCCAGGCTCAGGTGGAAATAGTGCCACACCGCCACCCCGAGCATGAAGAAGCCGAACATCACCAGCCATTTGGCCCCGACCTTCGGGATCAACTTCACGACGAAGGGCACCAGGCACACCACCACCAGCGCGCCGGGGGTCATGGTGAAGCCGGCGGAGGTGGCGTTGTAGTTGAAGAGCGTTTGCAACATCAACGGCTGCAGCACCGTCGCGCCGAACAGGATGAAGCCGAACAGGAAGTAGAAGGCGTTCGCCAGGGCGAAGTTGCGCTCCTTGAGCAACCGCAGTTCCACCACCGGGTCCGGGTGTCGCCATTCCCAGACGACCATCGCCACCAAGGCCACCGCGGCGATGGCAGTGAAGATCAGGATGAAGCGCGATTCGAACCAATCCTCGCGTTGACCTTTGTCCAGGACCACCTCCAGGCAGCCGAAACCCAACGCCACCAGGGCGATGCCGATGTAATCAATGGACAGTTTGCCCGTCGCCCGCATCGTCCGCCGTTCCCGGGTGAACTCCGGTGGGTCCGTGACGAGTTGGCTGGTCAGGAACATGGACAAAAACCCGATGGGCAGGTTGATGAAGAAGATCCAGCGCCAGGAGAAGTTATCCGTGATCCAGCCGCCCAGGGACGGCCCGAGGGCCGGGGCCAGCACGATGGCGATGGAATACACCGCGAAGGCCGCCGCGCGCTTGGCCGCCGGGAAGGTGTCCACCAGGATGGCCTGCTCGCAGGGCGCCAGCCCGCCGCCCGCCACGCCCTGCAACACCCGGAACGCGATCAGCCACCCGAGGCTCGGCGCGACGCCGCACAGGAACGAGGCCACCGTGAACCCGGCCACGCAGCCCAGGTAGTAGTTGCGCCGGCCGAAGACCCGCGACAGCCAGGCGGAGAGCGGCAGGACGACGGCGTTGGCGACGAGGTAGGAGGTCAGCACCCAGGTGGACTCGTCCTGCCCGGCCGCCAGCCCGCCGGAGATGTGCGGCAGGGCGACGTTGGCGATGGAGGTGTCCAGCAACTCCATGAACGTCGCCAGGGTAACGGTCAGGGCGATGATCCACGGGTTGACCGAAGTGGGAAGGGGGAAGGGGGAAGTGGGAAGTTCCTGAGCCGCCGTGATGCCCGCGTTGGCGCGTTCCGTTTTCATCGTCCCACTTCCCATTTCCGAGTTCCCACTCCCCACTTTCAGACCACGGCCGGGTCGGTCGCGCCGGGGTTCTCGGCCGTCAGGCGCTCGGTGGCGGAAGCGCTGGCCGGGAGGGGCACGCCGGAGCAATCCGACTCCCCGGCGGCGGCGGCCGGCAGCCACGGGGGCAGCTCCATCAACGTGAACCGGCTCAGGGCATGGGCGCTCGGCTCGTAGGTGGAGCGTAGCCGGGCCAGGTGGTGAACGGCGTCCGGGTCCCCGGCGCGGTCCGGGCGGAGGGGCGACCCCGCGGCGACGAGCGTTTCCCGCAGGTGTCGGAACTCCTCCTCCGGCAGCCGGTTTGGGGGTGCGGGGTCCTCGGGAAAATTGAAGATGTGCGCCACGTCCACCATCGCCCGACGGGCCATCGCGAACGTCATCGGGGCCTGCCGGCTCCCGGCGCTCTCGACGCCCACGATCAGCAGCGCGCAGGTGTCCAGGATGGTCGTCAGCGCCGCGAGCCAGGACTGGCTAAGGTGCTGGGAGCGATAGATGCAGAGCACGGGGTAGGACAGGTGCGCCTCCAACAGCTCGGACGCCCAGGCCTCGCAGTCGCGCAGGAAGTCGTCCAGGTCCGGCGTGTTCCCGCCGTGACCGTGCTGGCGGAGGAGCTCCGCGGCGGAGGGCGGCGAGCCGGCGCGCACGTCGAGCCGGGTGATGAGCGTCTCGCGCCGGGAAAAGGCCCCGTAAACCACCGGCAGGTAGCCGATCACGAGCGCCAGAAAACCGAACCCCAGCCCGCTCTCGGCCACCTCCGCCACCCGCGCCAGGAGGGCCGCCGGTTTCACGTCGCCCAAGCCGAGGGTAAAAAACGTCGTCCCGCTGAAGTAAATCGCCTCCCAGAACCCCGCCGGGCCCGACGTCGGACCACCCGCGCCGTCCGGCCGGAGGCCCAGGCGCCAATGGATCAGCCCGAACCCGAGGATCAGCACCAGCGCCCACACCGTTAACAGCAGCAGGAGCGACAGCGGGCCGAACACGCCCAGGAACTGTTCCCGCCCCGGCCCGGGTTTCATCCGCCGCCCCAGCGCCGCCCACGGCCGCCAGGTCACCTGGTAGAACAACCGCGTCAGCCGGAAACGCTGCGTGATGGTGCGCGGCAGGACGATGGTCTCAAACGCATCCACCAGGATGAGGACGATGAGCGCGAGTCCGAGGAGGATGAGGAGGGCGGAGAGCATGAAAGTGGAAACGCCCGCGGAGCACGCGGAGAGACGCGAAAGGGCTGATCAATTTTTCCGCGTCGCTCCGCGGGTGCCGCGGCTCCTTGGCTTCAGCGGACGCGCACCTCCGGCTCGACGCTCATGCCGGGGGCGAGACGGCCCAGGGTGTCCGCCGATTCGTCCAACACGATCTTGACCGGGTTGCGCTGGACGACCTTGACGTAGTTGCCGGTGGCGTTCTCCGCCGGGAGCAACGCGAACCGGGCGCCCGTGCCGGGTTGCACGCTCTCGACGTGCCCGCGCAGGGGCTGGCCGGGGAAGGCGTCCACCCGCAGCGCGACGGGCTGGCCGGGGCGCAGGTCGGTGAGCTGGGTTTCCTTGAAGTTGGCCACGACCCAGACGTCGTGCTGGACCACCGCCAGGAGCGCCTGCCCGGGCTGGGCGTAGAGGCCCGGCTCGACGTTCTTGCGCGCGACCCGGCCGTCCGCCGGCGCGGTGATCGTGCAGTAACCCAGGTTAAGGCGCGCCTGCCGCACACCGGCTTCCCCCTGTGCCACCTCCGCCCGCGCGGCCTGCACCTGCGCTTCGGCGAGAACGATCTGCGCCCCCGCGCCCGCCGCGCGCTGCCGGGCGGCCTCCCACGCGGCGGCGGCGCCCTTCGCCTGCGCGCTGGACGCATCGAGCTCCCGGCGGCCGATGACCCGTTGGCGGCTGAGGTCCTGGTTGCGGCCCAGGTCGGCGGCGGCGTTCTCGTTCGTCGCCTCGGCGCTGGCGATCTCGGCGCGTGCCTGGTCGGCCCCAGCGCGGGCGACCTGACCTTGCGCCTCCGCCTGCGCCAGCCGGCTGCGGGCGGCGAGGAGGTTGGCCTCCGCCTGCTCCACGGCGACGGCGAAGTCCCGCGGGTCGAGCTCCACCAACGTCTGGCCCCGCCGCACCTCCTGGTTATCGTCGAAGCGCACCGCGACGACGTGCGCCGCGACCTTCGGGGAAACCGGCACGACGTGGCCCTCGATGAAGGCATCGTCCGTGTTCTCGTAGTGCCGCGCGTGGACGAACGCCCGGCCGCCGAAAACGCCCCCGCCCAGCACCAGCGCCGCCCCCAACACCCAGCGCAGGGGCCGGCGCCGCCGTGGCTCCGGCGCCGGGGGAGGAGCCGCCGCGGGCGCGGGTGCATCCGAGGCTGGGAGAGCGGCCGGGCGGGGTTTGGCCGTGGGGGGTTCGAGGGTGGTGGTGCTCATGGGGCGGGGTCCTTCTTCGGCTTCTGGTGGGGGCGGGCCGCGGCGGCACGGATGGCGGGCAGGGAAAAAGCCGTGACGTGATCGGCCAGCCGCCCGATGTCCTCCGGCCGGTCCACGCGGAAGCCGGGGTGAACGCGCTGGATCACCGCGCCGCACTGC
>CAXTFX010000087.1:0-12369 GCA_964243185.1 uncultured Chthoniobacterales bacterium | reverse complement strand
GCCTGGAGCTGACCGTGCCCATCGAGACGCGCGCCGTCGCCGGCCAGACCGCTTACGCCATCGGCGCGGGCGCGCTGCTGGTCTGCCTGGCCGCGCGCATCGGCCCGGCGGAGGTCGAGCCGCTGGCCCACGGCCTGGCCGCCTGGCGCGCGGAGCTGGCCCCGGCCGGCGACACGCAGGCCGTCTTCCGCGACAGCGCCTTCGCCGACGACGTGGCCAAGGTGAACCTGACCGAGATCCTCAAACAGCATGGCATCGCCAACGTGCGGAGCCTGTGAGCGGGCGGCGGGTCCGGCGGCGTTGACCCCGGGACCCGGCCCGTTCACAATGCACCCATGAAGGCCACCCTGGAACTGCCCGACAGCCTGTTCGCCCGCTTGGAGACCGAGGCCGCCAGCCGGCGGGTGCGCGTGGAAGACCTCCTGGCGGCCTACGTGGAGGCGGGCCTGCGCGCCGAGCCGACGCCCGCGCCGCCCGGCTCGACCACGGAGGCGGGAGCGCCCGCGACGGCGGAGCACGCCGCCTGGGTGAGTGAGTTTAAGGAGATGCTGGCCCGCATCCGCGCCGCCCACCCCGGCTTCAGCGCCGCCGACCGCCTGCCCCGCGAGGAGCTTTACGACCGTCATGCCGTTCGTTGACACCAACGTGCTGCTCTACGCGGCGGGTTCCCTCCCGGCTGAACAGGCCAAGCGTCAGCGGGCCGCGGAAGTTTTGACCCGGACGGATTGTGTCTTCTCCGTGCAGGTGTTCCAGGAGTTCTACGTGCAGGCGACCCGCCCGTCCCGGCCGGCCCCGTTGAGCCACGAGGCCGCGGTCGCCTTCATCACCACGCTCCTGCGCTTCCCCGTGCAGGCTCTCACCGTGGCCGTCCTGCGCGACGCGCTCGCCTTGAAGGCCCGCTTCCAGGTGTCCTACTGGGACGCGGCCATCCTCGCCGCCGCGCGGGCCGCCGGCTGCCGGGAGGTGCTTTCCGAGGACCTCAACGCCGGGCAGGACTACGACGGCGTGCGGGTGGTCAACCCGTTCCGTTAGGCCCGCTCTCGCCGCGGGAGGGGCACGCGCGGCTGTTCCCCACCGATTCCAAACCATGAAGCTGCACTTTGAACCCGACCTGGACTACCAGCGGGAGGCCATCGCCGCCGTCTGCGACCTGTTCCGCGGGCAGGAGGTCTGCCGCTCGGAGTTCACCGTGGTCCGCCGCCCGGACGCGGCCGGCGACGGGGAGGCGGAACTTGGACTGACCGAGAGCGCCCTGGGCATTGGCAACCGGCTCGGGCTGCTCGATGAGGAGCTGCTGGCCAACCTGCGCGCCGTCCAACTCCGGGGCGGGCTGCGGCCAGCGGAGGCGCTGGAGTCCGGCGACTTCACCGTGGAGATGGAGACGGGCACGGGCAAGACCTACGTTTATCTCCGCACGGTGTTCGAGCTGAACCGGCGCTACGGGTTCACCAAGTTCGTCGTGGTGGTGCCCTCGGTGGCGATCAAAGAGGGCGTTTACAAGACGCTCCAGATCACGGCCGAGCACTTCCGCGGCCTCTACGCCAACGTGCCGTTCGAGTATTTCGTTTACGATTCAGCCAGTCCTGGGCAGGTGCGGAACTTCGCCACCAGCCCGCACATCCAAATCATGGTGGTGACGGTTGGGGCCATCAACAAGTTCGGCAACGAGCAAGATGCGGCAGCGGAAGAGCGAGACTCAAGCGCACCGCCAGCGCAAAAGTCCAAAAACGTGATGTATCGGCCGAACGAAAAGACGGGTGGAGAGAAGCCAATTGACCTTATCCGTGCCACGCGGCCCGTCGTCATCGTGGACGAGCCGCAAACCGTTGACGGCGGAGTGGAGGGTAAAGGCAAACAGGCAATCAAACAGATGGCTCCGCTCTGCACGTTGCGCTACTCCGCGACGCACGTGGACAAGCACCACATGGTCTATCGGCTCGACGCGGTGGACGCCTACGAGCGCCGGCTGGTCAAGCAGATCGAGGTGGCCTCGCTCCAGGTGCAGGGCGGGCACAACAAGGCTTACGTCAAGCTGTTGTCCACCAGCAACAAGCGCGGGCAGTTCACCGCCAAGGTGGAACTCGACGTGCAGCGCGGCGCAGGCGTGCGGCGGGAGATTGTCACCCTGGAACCCGGCGACGACCTCCAGCAGCTTACCGGCCGGGCGGTGTATGCCGACTGCGCCGTGAACGGCATCTCCTGCCGCGCCGGGGAGGAGCACGTCGAGTTGTCCAACCGGGAACGGCCCTTGCGTCTCGGCGAGAGCATCGGCGACGTGGACGCGGATGAACTCCGGCGCCTGATGATCCGCCGGACCATTGAGGAGCACCTGGAGAAGGAACTCCGGCTCGCGCCGCAGGGCATCAAGGTGTTGAGCCTGTTCTTCATTGACGCCGTGGAGCACTACCGCGGCTACACGGCCGACGGCACGCCAACGAAAGGTAAATACGCGGTGACCTTCGAGGAGGAATACCGCCGCGCCGCGGCCCGCCCGAAGTTCGCCAGTCTGTTCCGGGAGGTGGACCTGGCCAGCGACGCGGCGGAGGTTCACGACGGGTATTTCTCCGTGGACAAGAAGGCGCGGGCGGTGAACACGGCCGAGAACAACCAGGCCGACCGCGATAACGCCCAGCGCGGCTACGCGCTGATCATGCGCGACAAGGAGCGGCTGCTGAGCTTTGACACCCGGCTGAAGTTCATCTTTTCCCACTCGGCGCTGCGCGAGGGGTGGGACAACCCAAACGTGTTCCAGATCTGCGTGCTGCGGGAGATCGGCACCGAACTCGCCCGGCGGCAGACCATCGGCCGAGGCCTGCGCCTGTGCGTGGACCAGGGCGGCGAGCGGCGGCGAGGCTTCGAGGTCAACACGCTGACGGTCGTGGCCACAGAGAGCTACGAGTCCTTCGCCGAAAACCTCCAACGGGAGATCGAGGCCGACACGGGCATCCGCTTCGGCGTCGTGGAGCGCCACCAGTTCGCCGCCCTCCCGGTCCCGGACGCGACCGCGGCCGGCGGCACGGCCCCGCTCGGGGTGTCGCAATCCGAGGCGTTGTGGGAGGCCCTGCGCGCGGCCGGCTACGTGGACGCAAAGGGCCGGGTGCAAGACGCCCTGCGCGCGGCGCTCAAGGCGGGGGCCAGCGCGGTGGTGCTGCCGGCGGCCTTCGAGGGTCAACGAGCCACCATCACCGACACGTTGCGTAAGCTCGCCGGCCGACTCCAGGTCAAGAACGCGGACGAGCGCGTCACGGTCGCGCCGCGCCGCGCCGTCCTGCATTCCGAGGAGTTCCGGGCACTCTGGGAGCGGATCAAGCACCAGACGACCTACCGGGTGCAGTTCGACCCCGGGGTGCTGGTGGAGCGGTGCGCCGCGGCCATCCGGGACGGCGCCCCCGTCACCCGGACCCGCGTGCAGGTTCGCAAGGCTGACCTGCTCATCGGCAAGGCGGGCGTCGAAGCGCAGGAGACTGCCGCGGCGGCCCCGGTGGTGCTGGACGAGCGCGACGTCCCGTTACCCGACCTGCTGACCGACCTTCAGGATAAAACCCAGCTCACCCGCCGCAGCATCGCGCGCATCCTCCAGGAGAGCGGTCGGCTGGAGGATTTCCGGCGCAACCCGCAGCAGTTCATCGAGCTTGCCGCTGAAACGATCATCCGCACCAAACACCTGGCCATCGTGGACGGCATCCGTTACCGGCGTTTGGGGCAGGACGGTGCGTTCTACGCGCAGGAACTCTTTGAGGAGGAGGAACTCACCGGTTACCTCCGCAATTTGGTCCCCTCGCAAAGGTCCGTTTACGAGCAGGTCGTTTGCGACTCGGACGTGGAACACGCCTTCGCTGAAGAGTTAGAGAAACACGAGTCGGTGAAGGTTTATGCCAAGCTGCCGGGCTGGTTCAAGGTGCCGACGCCGCTGGGAACCTACAACCCGGACTGGGCGGTGCTGGTGCAACGGGAGGACGGGGCCGAGCGGCTGTATTTCGTCGTGGAAACCAAGGGCAGCCTCTTCGCGGACGACCTCGGCAACCGGGAGGGCGCGAAGGTGCGCTGCGGGGCGGCGCACTTCCAAGCCATCGCGGCCGGGGAGAGGAACGCGGCGGAGTTCGTCAAGGCGCGGACGTTTGACGACGTGCTGGCGCACCGAGGTTGAGGAGGGACGCGGGGCGGCTCGCGCCGCAGGATCGCCCCAAACGTCACGACGACTTAAACAGAGCGGAGGCGGGAACTGTGGGCGTAGCTTCTGCTTCGCTCTCCCTCTCCGGCAGATGATCACCTTCGCCAAACTCGGCAACCCGGCAGAGCGCGTCGCCTACCACCTAGTCGAAAGGGGGTATTGGGTCGGCAAAGGTGCCCACACCCTGCTAGGGCCACGTGTCCACCGCAAGATCCAGCCCGAGCACTTCCGCGCTGTGCTGGAGGGGCGTCACCCCCTTGACTCCACCGTGGATCTGCTCGGCCATCGTCGTCGTGACCGCGTCGCCTGCCTGCACGTCTCCCTGACGACCAGCAAGTCCGTGTCCCTGGCAGCCTTGGGCCAAGTTCCCGAGGTGGACGACACCGCGGTGCGGGACGCCCACCGTTGCGCGGTCGGCGAGGTCTGGCGGCAGGTCGCGCGCTTGGCCCGTGGCCGGCCGCTGGCCCGCGAACGGCCCGACGGCCCGCGCGTGCATCTCGTCGGCGCGGTGTATGAGCACACGCGCTCCCGGATGGACCCTCCCGACCAGGGCACCCATCTGCACACCCACCTGTATATCGCCAACCTCGCGCAGAGCGTGGACACGGGCCGCTGGGTCGCCATCGAGAAGGGAAGCGTCGCCGAGCAGAAGCGGTGGCTTGAAGCCGTTTACGCCAACGCCCTGGTCGTCGAGTTGACGGCGCGGGGCGTGCCCGTTGGCCGCGCCACCGGCCACCGTCTGCCGGAGTTGATGTGCGTGACGGACGAGGAGATCGAGACCGCCAGCCGGGCCAAACGGGTAATTCAGAAATACGCCGAGGAGCACCGGGGACTCAGCCCGGAGATCTTCCGAAAACGAAAGCTGAACTTGCGCGCGGCGAAAACCACGCCCGAGCCGCAGTTGCTTGGTCCATTCATGAGGCACCCACAAGCCGTGGCTGGCATGGTGACGGTCGCTCCTGCCCTCCGCCGGGCCGTGGACCGGCTGGCCGACCAAGTGGGTTGTTCGCTCACGGCGGAGACTGCCGGTCCCGCCGCGCTGCTCTGGCAGGCTTATCGGTTAGTCCGCACTCGCGTCTCTCGGCTGGTGCCTTGGGCGATGCACGCGGACTATCTCTGCGAAACCCTCCGTGAGTTTTCCGGCTTTGCACACGTGGGCACTTGGCTGGACGCAATCCGGGCGGCCAACCCTCGGCCGACGTCCCGGACGCTGATGGCTGCGTGGGACGTGGCGCACCAGCTGCGCGTCCACCAAGACATCGCGGCCGAGAGCTTGCGTCTGGCGGAGCTGGCGGTGCGACAGGGCGCCGCGCCGTTGGAGGCGGAGGTTGGCCTTCAAAGGGAGCTGACGAATGCCACCGCAACCTTCCCCGTCAGGCCGGTGGTTGGGTCTCAAGCAACGCCGGACAGGCTGCCCGTCACCCCGTTAGTCTCCTCGGACCCGGCACCAACATCTGAGCCTTACCGCCTATCCAAGCCCCAGATTGAACGGGATATTCCCACCGAGGCTACGCGACAAACGCCCGCGAGCGGCAACCCGGGTAAGCTGTCAGGCCGGGAGTCGGCAGCCGCCCGGCCACCTGACAGACTCTCCTCCAGGGTGACGCCACCGGAGAAACCTCCCGGCCAGGGCGCCGCGCAAAGGCGGTAGGGCCACAATCAAACGGATAGCTTGAGCCTGTGCTTCTTGACTGATTGCGCGAATTTTTGATCTCCCCTTATACACCAGGAAGCTTCTGTCAACGCCATGACCTCCGGCCCGTCGTCCTCAGAACCCCGCCCCAACGCGTCCGGTCAAGCCCCGGAGGCGGACGGCAACGTTGACGCGATGGAAGCCACCTTCGCCCGCGCACCCTGGACCACGCCACCCCGGGGCCGACGCACGGCGACGGGCAAGCCCTGGCGCGCGGTGGTCGTCGCCGCACAGCCCGACCCCGACGGCAACCTGCGCGTGGAAACCGCCCACGGCGCGAGCTGCACCCTGCCGCTGCGTAGCATCGAGCTGATCACCATCCGGGACACCGTGGTCGAGATCCTGGTGGATCGCACCCGGGTGTTACTCTGCTTTGACCAGCGCCGTCCGTCCTGGCGGCAAGACCTCGGTGAGCTGGCGCAGGCTCTCCACCGCGGGCGGGTGACCACGCTCCGGGGCGGGGCGGTGTTCCGGGTCCGAGTGGAGAAGGCGCTCGGGCTGGCATACACCATACCTTGGCCACCGCCCACGGCAGCCACTCCGGGGTGAGCATCTGCGCCTTTTAACGGTAGAGAGTCGGGGATTGACGATGAGTGCGGGTGCAGTCCACGCCGGGCAAGCTGTAGAAGTGATAGGGGGTTTGGCAACCAGCCGTGACCGTTGATGACGGTGAGTTTCTACTCAGCAAAAGCAGGCTTTGAGTTCGCTCACCCGTCCTCCGGCAACTTGGCCTCCGCTGCCGGAGCGAGCAATAACACGCGGAGTCATTGCTGACACTACATTATCTTCATGCGTTTCAGATTTGCGAAGTTGTGGGTCAAAGTCACCGTCCAACATTGGCGAACGTAGGTATATTTTCCTGGACCGTCTCGCGCGAGGAAGGTTCTTACTCGCCAGCAGGACAACCGGCTGAGTAGAGGTTAATCCACAGAAACGCCGTGCATGGCCCGGTCCGAACGGCGTGGATGGCAACGGTAAAATTTAGTCCCGCAGACCACCAAGTACCATATCTACGACCGGGTTCGGCCCGAGTTTTTGTCCGGCTAACCTTATACGCTTCGGTCGTCCAGAGCAGCCGAACGGCGATTTGACGGCAAAAACCGTCCGTGGTGATGGACATTACACATCGCGCGATTTCCCGGTGTGGGAACGGGTGATTTCGCGTGAAAATCGGGACGGGGGACAGCCATAACCCAGTTCCGTAACACCCATACGACGGACGGTAGTGACAGGGGCCGGGCACGCCGCCGTGGTTGCCGCCAAGTCACCGCTGCCGTCCGGCTGATCGGTCCGCGCGCCCGCCGCCGGGTCGCCGCCGCACCGGCCACCGCGCTCGCGCTCCCAGTCACACTCACGCCCCGCTGCGGCCCGATGCCGGGGCGTGCCCCGGCACAGGTGACGCTTTGACGTGGGCGGCAATCACCAGCCATGAAACCCGCGTCCAAAACCCCGTCCCACTCCCGTCAGGGAGCGGCCGCCGCCTCTCCCACCTCCGCGGACCCCGGCCGCGATCTCGCCGCCGCCGCGGCGCGGTTTGCCGCCTACGCAGAGGCCTTCGCCCCTCCTCCGCGGCCCAGCGTCGCCAAGCTCGCCCCCTTCGCAGCCGGCATCCACACTCTCCACGCCAAGGGGCGCAGCGCCGGCGCCATCGCCCGCGCCTTGGCCGAGGAGGCCGGCGTGCAGGTCTCGGCCGACAGCGTCAGCCGCTTCTTGGCCGAGCACCCCGCCTCGTCAACGGCTGAGGCAGAGCCGAGTGCCCATCCACTGAGAGGCAAACCCGCCACCCCCAAGCGGTCCCGCCGCAGCCAACGTAACCCATCCGACCCACCGGTCACGGCCGGTTCCCAACCGCTGGTTCCGAACGACGCGCACGCCGGTAAAAACACCGTTCTCGCCGCTGAGGTGAGCACGGAAGAGACGGCGGACTTCGCTGGCGGAGGGACGCGCGAACCGGACGCCTCAAGCGCCACGGGCAGCGGTAAGCCCAGGGCGGACGTGGCGTCGGAGTCACCGAGTGCTCAAGCAGCGCCGACCGCTAACAACAGCGGCGACGGCAGCAAAGCCGCCGTTGACCCTGACGCTGCCTCACCGCAGGAAACGGCCGGAGACTCCACCAGCGGGACAGAACGAGCTAATCAACCGCAGTTGTGGTGAACTCGATCCACCGTCGGTCACCGTGCCGCGCACCCTCCGCTCCTCTTGCAGACGGCAGTTTAGTGAACCCACGCCCTCTGGCCCGTCACGCCGCGGTCCAGTCCTACGCTGAGGTTGGTCCGCCACCAACGCTGTCTTCCCGGCCGCCTTTCCACCGCGTGTTTGTGAGCAAAACTCGCCGCGGTTGCCCTTGAACCTCCGCCGTCAGAACCAGCTTATATGTTCAACGCAAACAAACGCATCCAGGAAGTAATCGGCTCGCCGGGTTTTCTGGCGGGCCACCCCGAGCATCATCACCCCCGTGATGGCCTGCTCGCGGCGGCGGACTGCTACGCTTACGCGGCGGGCTTTGTCCTCGGCGGCAGCGAGCCGCCGCGCTGGCCCTGGCCCGAGCGGGAGTGGCGCCCGCGCACCGTGGGTTCCGACCTGGCCTTGGCCGGAGCTGTTTGTTTGGTCAAGGGCGAGCGGTTGGTAAACGCCGCCAACGCGGCTAACCGCTTCTTCACCCGCTACGAGCGGCGACTCTATAGTCATGCCTACCATCGGCACTGGCGAGTCGTGCAGATGCTCCTCGACGCCCAAGCTCAGGGCATCCTGCGCTCCTCCACGCGCGGGGTTCCCGTGCCCCGGTCCAGACGGACTTCCCCCACGACCCGGACCAGGAAAGGCCCCGGCAGTCAAGCCCCGGCGGGGCAGCCGCGGCTCGGGGCGGAGGAGCGGGCGTGGGAGGTGGCCTACGCGCGGGGCGAGTTCCCCGAGGGCGTGGCTGTGGAGGTGCTCCCCGAAGGCCTCCGGGTGGCCGGGGTCGTGCTCTCGCTGCCGCCCACCTTGGAGGATCTGCGCCGTTTCTTCGGCCCCTCGCGCATCGTGGCCGAGCCGGGCAGCTCACTTACCGGCGAGCGTCACGTCTTCGACGCGCACGGGATCACCTTCGAGCGTTACCCCGACCCGGCCCACGCTCTCCTGGAGATCCGCTTCGAGCCGCCGCGCTACCACTGGGAGCCGACGGGCCGCTTCTTGGGCGAGTTCTGGTTGGGCGGCCACCGGCTCCTGCCCGGAATGCCCGCCCGCCGGGTGCGCGCCCTCAAGCTGGCCGTGCCCGAATACGGCTTCTGCACCCGAGGCCAGGATACCTACCCGACGGTCTGGTCAGCCTGGACGGAGCACTACCAGCTCGACCTGTATTTCCGGCCCATGTCGCCTCGGGCCAAAGCCGACGACTACCACGGGCTGGCGGCGGCCATCCTCTACTACGGACCAGGCTTCATCGGACCGGCCCCAGAACCGTCCGACTCGGGTTGGGATGGGGAGGACTGGCCGGTGATCGCCGTCGAGTTCCCTCCCCTCCTCGACGGCCACTAACGCTTCTCCTCACAACGTATCAGCCGTGCGGGCGTCGAATCAATTCAGCGAAGGTGCCCCATGACCCTGGTTTGAAGGTCTTTCGGGCGGAATGTGTGGTGTCGCTGGTCGGCTAGCTTCGATTTGTTCTCCGCTCTTGGGAGTGTTGGTGATGGACGGTAAGCTCCTTGCCGTCACTCGTGTTCTGGGGTTTGGCTGCGCCGCGGGGAGCGCCGGACTTTGCGCTCCAAGCCGAGTTCGTGCGCTAGGTTGTCAAGCTCCTCCGGTCGCCAAGACATCAGAGTGGCGGCGAGGTCCGCGCGGTTAATCTTCTTTAGCATAGGAAACGAAGGGAAGACCGTCAGCCCGTGCTCGGCGGCCGAGGCGCGCAGCTCGCCCACCACGTTACTGCGAACCTGCCAGTAGCCGGGCGGCTTGCGCTTGACGACTCTGCGAACCAACCCCAGACGTGCGGCCAAGTCCTCCAGTTGCCCGCTGGAGAGCTTGGTCAGGGCGTTGGCGAGGGGGTGGTTCTTGGCCTTTTGCAGCTCCGCCACGGAGGGAAACGTGTCGGAGGGCGAGAGCCGACCACCAACGTGCGCCTTCAAGGCCGCCTCCACGTTGGCCAGGTCCTTCCAAAAGTGGTCCTTCACCCGACGGGCCGGGGCGACGGGCAGGCCCAGGGCGGCGCCGAGCGCCTCCCGGCTCCAGTATTGCTGGATGGCCGCCTTCAAATCGTGGCGGCCAATCTGGTTAAAGAACCCCATGTGGGGAACCTCCCTGAGTTGGTGCGCTTCCAGGACGACCCGCACCTCGCCCAAGACGTTCGCCGGGTTCGTCCAGTAGCCCGGCGGCTTCTGCTCGCCGGCGTGCTCGGCGTCTGCAGGGGCCGGGGCGCAGGCGAGCAGTTCGGGGTCGCCGAGGCTTACCCCGTGGCCGGTGAGCTTGTCGCGCAAGTGCTCCTCCAGCTCCCGGTCGCTGGGGAAGCGCGGCGGGAAGACGGCCAGCAGGGTGATGCCGTGGCGGCGGTAGGCGGCCGCCTTGCGCGCGAAGCGGGCCAGATACTCCACGCAGAGAGGCAGCTCCGGGCGGGGGTGGTCGGGGTCGAACATGGTCACCTCCAGGGCGATCATGCCCCCGGGACCGCGCAGGGCAAAGTCGGCCGAGTAGCGTTTGCCCGGCACCAGCCGGCGCTGGGGGCGGTGGGGCACGCCGAGGCGGAAGAGAGCGTCATCGACGCGCAACTCGGCCACCGAGGCGCAGAGGTGGCCGTCCTGGGCCACCAGCGGCTGACGCGCGGCCGGGTAGCCAAGGTAGGCGGCCAGGGCGCTCGGCTTGCCGAAATGTGTTCTAACCCGGCCCAAGAGGTAGTCGTAACCGTGGAGGCGAAACTCCTCGGAGGTGGGGTAGTGGCCCAGCCGCTCACAGAGGGCGCGCACCTCGGCGATGACCTCCGCCGCGGTGTAGTCCTCCGGCCGCTTGCGCGGGGGCTGCGGGTCCAGGCTCAGTCCGAGCCGCTCCACCAGTCCCGCCCAGGTTAGACCGGCGGTCGCCCGCAGCGGGCCAGCCAGCTTGGCGAGCTTCTTGTAGTGTTTGTAGCGGTGGAGTTGTTGCTCGTGGGGCACGGCGGCGAGGCCATGTAGAGTAAGAAACTGCTGGAGGAGGTCGCGCACATTCGCCTCCTGGACAAGGTAGCCGGCGGGGATGTCCTCCGCGTCCAAGCGGTAGGGCAGACCCAGGTCGGCCGCCAAGTCGTGGGCGGCACGGTGACGGGCTAAGAAGTCGCTCAGGGCCGAGTGGCCGAGGGCCTTGCGGCTGGGCATGTGGGTCAGTCCTTTTGCCCGCACGAAGGCGCGCAGCTCCCCCAGGTAGAAGGTGTAGTCGGCGTAGCGGCTGCGAGGGACCGCCGCGGCGGGTTGGCGCAGCGGGCGACCGAGCTGGGCTTCCACGTCGGCCCGCAGATCGTGGCCGGCGCCCTTGTGCCACTCTCGCCAGATGTGGGCGAGCTTCTCGGCGCCGAGCCGGCGAAGGGTGCCGGGGCCGGGCAGGTAGTCGAGTCCGCGGCGGGCGACGAACTCGGCAACGGCCGCAACGAAGCTGGGATAGTCGCGCAGGGGAGAGGGTTTCATGGGTTGGGTGGGGAGCTTCGAGGTTGGAGGTGACGGCACGACCGCTCCCCCGCGGCCGTGGCTACTTGAGGATCAGCGCCCCCGGCGGGCGGACGGGCGTGGGGGCGGCGGGCACGGCGGTGGGCACCGCCCCCGGGGCGATCTGCTCGGCCTCGTAGAGCAGGTGCAGGAGCGGCTCCGCCGAGCGCAGGACAAAGCGGCTGCCGGCCTTCTCGTCGGCGCCGGGGGCCGGACCACGGTCCTCCACGGTGAACTCCAGGTTCGGGTAGTCGGCGCCCAGGGGCGTGCCACGCAGCGGCCCCGCGTTGACCCGGGCCTGCCACTGGCCGCGCACGCGCCCGTCGAGATCGAAGAGCCGCACGGGGCCGCCCGCCGCCCGGGCCGCCTCGGCCGCGGCGATGGCGGCGCGGGCGGGGGTGGCGAAGACCAGCTCGACCTCCACTTGACCTTCCATGCTGATCGCCCCGGGACCGCCCGGGCCGGGGTCGGCGCGGCGCAGGCGCACGCGCAGGGCACCGGTGGCCGGCTCGAAGCTCTCGACGGAGAACTCCAGGGTGACGGAGGTCGGCGCCTCGGCGCCGCTGCTGGTCCCGCGCCGCCACGGGCCGCGGTAGGTCGCCCCCGGCCCCAGCGCCCGCCCGAGCAGGGCCGTCTCCTCGGCGGCGCGCCGCTCCAGCTCGGCCTTCAACTCGCTCTCCGCCCGCCAGAGGGCCGCCTCCTCGGCGCTGCCGCGCAGAAGGGCGGCGGCGCCGAAGCGGGCGCGGGGCAGGTCCACCCCGTCGGCCGCCGTGGCGGGCCGCTGGCCGGCTTCCCCGTAGGGACTGCCCCCCAGGTTCAGGCGCAGCGGGTCGGCCGTAGCGGCGGTGCCCGACTCGGGGCGG
>CAXTFX010000086.1:0-12538 GCA_964243185.1 uncultured Chthoniobacterales bacterium | reverse complement strand
CCTCCTTGGCCTCGACGGCCTGGTGCAGCCCGTCGCTCCAGCGGCGGCCGGGCATCTTGCGGCCCGTGGACTGGTCCACGATCATCACCTTGTTGTCCTCGACGACGTATTCCACGTCCTTCTCGAACAGGCAGTAAGCGCGCAGGAGCTGGGAGATGTTGTGGATGCGCTCGGCCTTGGTGTCGCAGCCGGCCTGAAGTTCGGCTTTCAGCCGCGCTTTTTCGGCGTCGTCAACCGTCCGGTTGCCGTCAATCTCGGCGAAGGCCAGCGGCAGGTCGGGCAGGACAAAGGCGTCCGTGTCGTCGGGGTTGAGGAACTCGCGGCCCTGCTCGGAGAGATCGGCCTCGTGGGCGCGTTCATCAATGGTGAAGAACAGTTCCTCCTTGAGCGCGAAGAGTTCCTCCTTGCGGGCGTCGGCGTGGAAGGAGAGTTCACTCTTGTCCAGGGCGCGGCGATAGGTCGGGTCCTCCATCAGCCGGACCAGGGCCTTGTTGCGCGGCTGGCCGAGCTTGACCTTGTAGAGCATCTGGCCGGCGTCCTCGGTCTTGCCGTCGTCGAAGAGTTGCTTGGCCTCGCCGACGAGCCGGTTGCAGAGCATGTTCTGCTTGCGGACCAACTGTTCGATGCCAGGCTTGAACTTGTCGTATTGATGGGTCGAAACGGTCGCCGGACCCGAGATGATGAGCGGGGTGCGGGCCTCGTCAATGAGGATGGAATCCACCTCGTCCACGATGGCGAAGGTGTGCCCGCGCTGGACCTGCTGCTCCTTGGTAGTCGCCATCCCGTTGTCGCGCAGGTAGTCGAAGCCGAGCTCGGCATTGACCCCGTAGGTGACGTCCGCCTCGTATTGCTGGCGGCGAAGGTCCGGCGGCTGGTCGTGCTGGATGATGCCGACGGTGAGGCCGAGGAACTTGAACAGCTCGCCCATCCATTCGGCGTCGCGCCGGGCGAGGTAGTCGTTGACGGGGACGAGGTGCGCGCCGCGGCCGGTGAGGGCGTTGAGGTAGAGCGGCAGCGTGGCGACGAGGGTCTTGCCCTCGCCCGTGGCCATCTCGGCGATGCGCCCGGAGTGCAGCACCATGCCGCCGATGAGCTGCACGTCGAAGTGGACCATGTTCCAGGTCACGGGCTGGTCGCAGACGAGCCACGTTTTGCCGCACAGCCGCTTGGCGGCCTGCTTCACGCAGGCGAAGGCTTCGGGCAGGATTTCGTCCAGGACGCGCTGGCGTTCGACCACGTCGGCCACGGGGGCCAGGCGCTCCTTCCACGCCGCGGTCTTGGCACGGAGGTCATCGTCGGAAAGGTTGGCGAGTTCGGCGTCCAACTCGTTGATCCGTTTGACGATGGGCACCATGCGCTTGAGTTCGCGCTGGTTCTTGGAGCCGAGGATCTGTTTGAGAATCCAGTTAAACATAAGGGGAAAAGTTGGGGAACATCCTTCACGGGCCCGGTGAAAACAAGCGGGTGTCCGCAGGCGGAGGACGGCGCCGCCCGCAGCCGCTCCGGCGTAGGCCGCGCACTCGGGAACCGCGCTTCCCGGCGGCAACGGACCGGGGGGCGCGTTGCTCGTCCGTGTCCTCCGTCCGCGGGTGACGCGGGGGTCGTGCTGCCGTTTCGTGTTTCCCGCCGGCAGGCGGTTCGACGGCTCCCCGGCGTGGCGGCCAGGGGGAGTTCACGCCGCGTGGGCGTGGGACCGGTCCGAGCAACGCTCCCGACCATGCCAGCGCGGGCGGGGCATCCTCAATGCTTGGCGGACGCTCCGCCCCCGCCAGCCGGCGCGGCGGCTCCGTGCCCACCACCGGCGCCCGGAATGGCCGGGACATCGTTGCCGGCGCGCAGTTTGCCGGTCGGGTCGAGGGACTCCACGGTGCGCTCGTCCTCGTTGGCGCCCGTGTGCGCCTTGCGTAGGTCGCGGTAGGCCTGCTCGCCGTGGTGCACGTGGTCGGAAGCCTCGGCAACCTCGTGGCGGACGTGCAGGTTGGTGCGCCCGAGTTGGACGACGCAAACCACCGCCAGCACCACGGAGAGCACCCAGGCTGAACGGCTGCCCAGCAGCACGCCCAGGGAGGCGAGCACGATGCCGATCTCGGCGATGAGCTGGCCGTGCTCGTAGCCTTCGGCTCCCTCGAAGTGCGCCTGGACCAGCGGGCTGTAGCTGTCGGACCATCCCTTGGAAAGGGCGCGCTCCTGGGCGTAGTCGCCGTAGAGGCGCAGAAAGCGGCGCAAAACGGTCTGGTCGGCCCCCTCCGCCGCCAATGCCGGGTTGGCGACCAGCAAGCCGCGCTGCTTCTCCAGCTCCAGCATGATGAGCCGGAACTTGGTCGAGGCCGAACTGTAGTCGGAGTGCGCCTGGGTCTGCTCGATCATGGTGCGCGTCAACTCGTTGCGCTCCGCCCCGACCAGAGCGGCGCAGAAGGCGATGAGCACGCCGATCAGCGCCATCGTCAAGCCGATGAGCTTGCCCGAAACCCGGACCTTGCCGCCGGAGGGTTCGTGGCCGTGTTCCCCGCCACCAGCGGCGTGGGCGGTATGCTCGGCGTGTTCAAGGGTTTGGTGGGCGGACATATTAGAAGATGAAGGTGACAATAATGGGCCGGGTGGAGGCTGCGACCGGTCGGGTTGACCATCGTAGCCGCTCCGGCGGGGACGCGGGTCTTACCTGAAGACCGTTGGAAGCAGGGGGTGCTTCGCCGGTCGGGGAGTCAGAGAGCAGGGTTGGTGCCAACTCCTCTCCGCCGGCCGCACCTGTCTCCGGGGCCGGGCGTCGGCGGGGAACGTTTCCACGTCCGACGCCAGCGGCGGCACGGAGGGGCAGCCGCCGAAGTGTGTTTCGTATGTTTCGTGGGTCACCCCGGGGCCATCCAGGTTTTCCCGCGCTCCCGATTGCTCTGGCGTGTCCCTCTTCGGCGGCCTCAAGGACCGCACCGTTTCCCTCACCGCCCGGCGGCTGCTCGCGACGCCCCTGGCTCCCTACGGCCAAATGCTGAACCTCCAACTCGATTCGCAGAACAAGACCCTCACCCTGGAACTGTTGCTCAAAGGCGAGCCGGAGCCGGTGCGCCTGACCCTGACCGGTTACGAAATCCTGGACGGCAGCCCCCCGCGCCTGCGGGTCGGCGGCGCGACGGCCTCCCGGGAATGGGTGGCCGTCCTCCTCAACCAGTTCCTCGTCGGCCGACCCGTCGAGCTGCCGGCGAACCTCGCGCCGGTGCTGCGGCTGCTACTCTGACTTGAACCAGCCCCGCAGGGCCCGCGTCAGCCCGCTCCGGCGCACCGTGGGCAAAAGTCGGCTCTTGCCGCGCCCCGACCGCACCCCGCGCACCACCAGCACCGGGCAGCCGGCGCGGTTGAGGGTTTCCCGGGTCACGTCGCCCAGCTCGTATTGCCGCACCGGTCCCGGCGCCAGGGTCGTGCCCGTGACGACGAGGTCGTAGTCGCCCGCGGTCAGCTCCTCCGCGATTTCCCGCAGCACCAGCCCCTCGCGCAGGCGCACCTCGGCCGGGACCCCCGCCGCGGCGAGCGTCTCGCACTCCGCGCGGAGGGCGTTGCCCAACTCGGCCTCGAGGTCCCGCCGCTGGCGGGAATCCTCCGGGATGCGCGGCAGGCCCGCGCTGGCCGCCGGCCCCTCGGGCAGGACGTGGAGCAGCGTCACGCGCGCCCCCGCCGGGGCCGCCAGGCGCGAGGTAAACTGCACGGCCGGGTGGAGGTAACGTGTCCCTCCCGCGCAGATCAACACGCGCCCGAGCCGCTCCCGGCGCCCGACGACCACCAGCACGGGCGGGGCCACGGCGCGGACGATCTCGTAGGCGCGCGCCGAACGCCAATACGGCCCGCTGCCCGCCTTGCGCCGGGCGCCGATGACGACCAGGTCGTAGGCTTCCAACAGCGTGCGCGCCAGGATCTCCCGCGTCGGCTCGCCGGCGCGCACGAGCAGTTCCGGCCGGACCCCGGAGAGTTCCGCGAAACTCTCCCGCTGCCGCTCCAGCGCCTCCGTCAGCGGTTCGCGGTCGGCTTCCCGTTCCACCACGCCCAGGAGCATCACCCGCGCGCCGATGGCCTCGACCAGCGGGGCGGCGAACCGCACGGCCCCCTCGGCGTCCGGGGTGCCGTCGCTACAGAGCAGGAAGTGCATGGCGGGAGGCGGGCGGGGGAGGTGAAAAAGGGGAACGTCGGGCGGCACGCCGCGGTTCGTGCCCGACCCAATCGCCCCGGGAACGCCCGACGGACGCTTGCGCGCCCGTCCATGCTCGCCCTCTTTTGCGTGATGAGCAGCACTCTTTCCCCCGCCCGCGTCGCCGTCGTCGGCTCCTTCGTCCAGGACCTCACCTTTCTCTGCGACGCCTTTCCCCGGCCGGGCGAAACCCTCGTCGGCCGTTTCGTCACCGGCCCCGGCGGCAAGGGATCCAACCAGGCCGTCGCCGCCGCGCGCGCCGGGGCGGCCACGGCGTTCCTCGGCGCCGTCGGCCGGGATGGGTTCGGGGAAAGCGCCCGGGCGTTTCACGTCGCCGAGGGGATTGATTGCCGCCTGGTCGAAAAGCCCGACCTGCCCACGGGGACGGCCGGCATCCTGGTGGACGCCCGCGGGCAAAACCTCATCGTCGTGGCCCTGGCCGCTAACGGGGTGCTCTCCCCGGCCGACCTCGACCAGCACGCCGACGTGCTGCGCGGGGCGGCGGTCGTCGTGACCCAGTTGGAGGCCAATCTGGACGCCGCGGCCCACGCCCTGCGCCTCGCCCGCGCGGCCGGCGTCCGCACGCTGCTCAACCCCGCGCCGATGCGCCCGGACTTCGACACCGCCACGCTCGCCCTGGCCGACCTGCTCGTGCCCAACGAGGCGGAGTTCGCCACCCTGGTCGGGCACCTCGGGCTGCGGGGGAACGCGCCGTTCACCGAGGACGACCTCGCCGCGCTGGCACCCGCGGAGTTGCACGCCCTGTGCCGGGGTTTCGGGGTGCCGACGCTCGTCGTCACGCTGGGCGCGCGGGGCTGCTTCGTGTCCACCCCGGAGGGCTTCGAGCACCTCCCCGCGATGCCAGGGATCGTCCCCGTGGACACCACCGGGGCGGGGGACGCCTTCGTCGGCGCCCTGGCCGCCGCGTTGTCGGAAACCCCCGGCGACCTCCCCCGCGCCGCCCGGTTCGCCAACGTCGCCGCCGCCCTGTCCGTCACCCGTTCCGGCACCGCCCTCGCGATGGCCCGGCGCGAGGAGATCCGGGCGCGTTTGCCCGCGGCCTGAACGGCGGGCCTCACGGCTGCGGTGCGTTCTCCCGTTCGTCAGGATCACGCCGGCGCAAAAACAGCGGGGCGGGAAGCCCGTGCCTCCCTCCCCGCCGCACGATCACGACCCCGGCCGGGGCCGGAGCCGGGACCTCAAACCGGTCAGGCCTTTTTCTTGGCGACCTTCTTCTTCGGCTCGCTCTTGACGGCGGCCTTCTTGGGAGCGGCGGCGGCCTTGGCCGGCGCGGCTGCTTTCTTTGTAGCCATAGGTGGATTCCCCCCTTTCTAAGCCGAGGTGACGGCGGGTTGGACCAACGGACGACGGCAAATTTTGCCGGGCGAAAAACACGCCGGGGTCGGCACCGGCCGGTGTTCGGCGGGAGAGCCCTTGGCGCGTTTGACCGCAGTTAGCTCCACCCGACCCCAGGGTGTCAACCGTTATTTGCTAACTTCGTGATAATTTCGACTAACATCGTGGCTAAATCCCGTTTGGACGCCCTGGGCAACGTCCGGGTGGACCCGTCGCGGAAAAACAAGACGAGCTCGTTGTCGTCGCTGTCGAAGCCGAGTCCCGGTCGGCTGACGTCGTTCCCCACCACGAGGTCGCAACCTTTTGCCGCCAGCTTGCCCTGCGCCGCCGCGTCCAGCTCGCGCGTCTCGGCGGCAAACCCCACCACCCGGGGTCGTTGGGCACCCGGCGGGGTCGGCCGCGCCCGGAGCGAGCGGAGAATGTCCTCGGTCGGCTCCAGCGCCAGCGTCAGCCCGGCGCGGCCGTCCTTTTTGAGCTTGTGCGGCGCGACCCGCGCGGGCCGGTAGTCCGCCACGGCGGCGCACATCACGAGGACGTCGGCGGCGTCGAACGCTTCCCGCACCGCCACGAGCATTTCTGCGGCCGTTTCCACCCGCACCAGACGGGTCAACCCGGTCGGGACCGCCAACGCGACGGGACCGCTGATGAGCGTTGTCGCGTGACCCGCCGCGACGGCCGCCGCCGCGACGGCGTAGCCCATCTTGCCGGAGGAGCGGTTGGAGAGGTAGCGAACGGGGTCAATCGGTTCCCGCGTCGGGCCGGCGGTGACGAGGAAGCGCATCGGGCGAACTTTTTGGTGCTCGGTTCACGCCACGGACGGAACGCTTGTAACCCGCAATTCTTCGGTTTGAGAAACGATCCCTTCCACCGGCCACAACCGGCCAACGCCCTCGTAACCGCACGCTAGCAAGCCCTCTTCCGGCCCGATGAAGCGGACGCCGCGACCGCGCAACGTTTCCACGTTTGCCTGCGTGGCAGGGTGCAGCCACATCTTGCCGTTCATCGCCGGGGCCACCAGCACAGGCACCGTGGGCGGCAAGGCCAGGGCGATGGCGGCGAGCGCGTGCCCGGCTAACCCGTGGGCCAGTTCGGCGATGACGTGCGCGGTGGCCGGAGCGATCAACAGCAAATCGGCGCGGTCCGCCAGCTCGATGTGACCAGGTTGCCAGCCGACTTTCTCGTTGTCGAAAAGGTCCGTGACGACCGGGTTCTTCGACAACGTTTGCAGCGTCAGCGGCGTGATAAATTTCTGGGCGTCCGCCGTGAGGATGACGTGAACGTCATGGCCCCGTCTGACGAGCTGGCTGGCGAGGTCGGCCGCTTTGTAAGCGGCGATGGAGCCGGTGACGCCGAGCAGGATGTTCATGAATGGGAAGTGGGAAGTGGGAAGTGGGAAGTAGTGCCTGAATTCTGACTTCCGACTTCCGACTTCCGACTTCCGACTTCCCGAAACCGCCGGCTCAGATACCGCTCGGCCTTCATGATGGCGCGGAATTTTTGCAGGTCTTCCTCCACCGAGGCGCTGAGGATAAAATATTGATACTCCGGCCAGTGCTCCATCTCGACCGCCGCGTTGACGAGCCGGCGCTCGATCTGCGCGGCGGTCTCCGTGCCGCGGCGCGAAAGCCGGCGGCGGAGTTCCTCCAGACTCGGCGGCATGATGAAAATATCCGCGAGCGCGGACCGGATGGCCAGGTCGCCGCTGGCGCGGATGGTGGCGGCGCCCTGGGTGTCAATGTCGATGAGCACGTCTTTCCCCACCCGGAGATGGCGCAGGACGTTCTCGCGCAGGGTGCCGTAGTGGTTGCCGTGCACCTCGGCGTGCTCCAGGAACTCCCCCGCCGCCACGGCGCGGTGAAACTCCTTCGGGGACAGGAAGTAATAATCTTCTCCCTCCACCTCGCCCGGCCGCCGGGGGCGCGTGGTGCAACTGACCGAATAGGCGAAGTCCGGCGTCTGGCGCAGGGCGGTCGTCAGCGTCGTCTTCCCGGCGCCGCTGGGGGCGGAGAGCACGAACAAGATGCCTTGGCGGACGAACCGGCTGGGGGCGGGGGGCGCGAGGGGGTCCAGAACGGTCATTTACTCGACATTCTGGACCTGCTCGCGGGCCTTTTCCAACTCGGCCTTGGCGGCGAGGACCCCCTGGGCGATGGCGAGGTCGTTGCCCTTGACGCCCAGGGTGTTGAGTTCCCGCGCCATCTCCTGCCCGAGAAAATCCAGGGCGCGGCCGACGGGCTCGTCCTTAGCCAGCAGGGTTTCAAACTGTTCCAGGTGGCTCTCCAGGCGCGTGACCTCCTCCGAAACGTCCGAGCGGTCGGCGAAGATGGCGATCTCCTTGGCCAGGCGGTCGGCGTCCAGGGGAGGTTCGACCCCGGCGCGGGCGATACGCTCCCGCAAGGCTTCGCGGTAGTGCGTCACCACGGCGGGCTGGCGGGCGCGGATCTCGCCGAGCAGGCGGCGGAGTTCCCCCAAGCGCGCACCAAGGTCCCTGGCCAGGGCGCGGCCCTCGCGCTCGCGCATGGCCAGGAGCTCGCCCAGGGCGGCCTGGAGCGCGGCGGCGACGTGCGGCCAGGCGGTTTCCGGGGCGGCGGTGACGCGGTCCGGCTCCGCGTCGGGGATGGCGGCAACCGGCGCGCGCAGGACGCCGGGGGCGCGCAGGAGGTGGTCAATGGTGATCTCTCCCCCGACTCCCAGCTCGCGCTGGAGGCCGAGCATCGCGCGGTGGTAGGCGCGGGCCAGCGCGACGTCGAAGGTTGGCTCGGGAGCCACGGGCATGGGGCTCCCCCCGTCGGACGGACCGGCGCCGTGGCTCTGGCAGGTCACGGCGACCGTGAGCCGGCCGCGGGCAACCTGGGCGTTGACGACGTCCCGCACCCGACGCTCCAGTGGGACCAAGTCGCGCGGAAGGTGAACGACGAGTTCACTCTGGCGACGGTTCACGGAATGAATCTCAACGGCGAACTGCTCGCCTTTCCCGGCCGAGCGCCCGCTGCCGTAGCCGGTCATGCTGCGCATGGGACACAATTTCTAGCGGGTAATCGGCACGGTCAGAGCAGCGTCGGGACGCGGGACCGAGTCTCGAAACGAAGCCGCCGCCGGGCGGCAACCTGCCCGCGCGACGGCGTGTCGAACCCGGAAGGGTATTAAAGAGCGTTGGGGAGACCTACTCCTTGTTCGTGTTGATGCCCAGGGCCGAATAGGTTGGGCAGTGGCTGGTCAGGCCGCGGTAGAGCAGGCTGCCGCCCACGAGCAGGAGGGCCGCCTGGGAGATGGAGCGGGGCAGCAGGCCGCGCACGAGCAGCAGGCCGCCGAGGGTGGCGGAAACGAGCGCTTCGACTTGGCCGACGTTTTTTTCGGGGGCGGTATGTTCTTCGGGCATAAAGAGTGGAAATGGGGTGTTGCGTCTTTGATTCGGACCACACCCAACTGCCGGCTTTGTCCAAAATCGGGGTTATTTTTCCGTCACCCGGTGGACGATACCCTTCTTTCGGAGGAGGTCGGCGGCCGCGGAAAAATAGTCTTTCACGTCGGCCTGCGCGCGGATCCAGTCCAGGTAACGACCGATGCCGGTGGCCAGGTCCACCTGCGGCGCGTAACCGGCGGCGCGGATGCGCGCGGTGCCGCTGGTGAGGTGGCGCATCTCGCCGGGACGGAACTCGCCGTTGACCTCGGGGGCGATGGGAATGCCCAGCGCCTCCGAGATTTGCGCGGCGACCTCGCGGACCGGCACGCCCCGGCCGCTGCCGACGTTGACCGGCAGGCCGTCCAGCGCGTCGGTGGTCGCCGCCAGCAGGTTGGCCCGCGCGATGTCCTCCACGAAGGAGAAATCCCGCGTCTGCTCGCCGTCCTCGAAGAGCACGGGCGGCAGGTGGTTTAACAGGCGGGTGCAGAAGATGGCGATCACCCCCGTGTAGGGGTTGAACACGGACTGGCGCGGGCCGTAGGTGCACGAGTAGCGCAGCGCCACGGTCGGGACACCCATCTGCTTGCCCCACAGGAGCACGAGCTTTTCCTGATCCACCTTGGTGAGGCCATAGACGGTTTCCCCGCCGACGGGCGCTTCCTCGGGCGTGGGCGCGGGGGTCGTGGGCGCGCCGCACTTCGGGCAGCGGGCGACCCAGTCGCCCCGCCGGAGCTGCTCGACGGGCCGCACAAGCGGGAAGACGAGGCCGTCCGTCGGGCAGTTCGCCGCGCCCTCGGAATAAACGGCCTGGGAGGAGGCGACGACGATTTTTCGCACGGGCAGGTTCTCCTCCCGGACGAGTTCCAACATCTGCGCGGTGCCGAAGGAGTTGACGTGGACGTATTTGGCGATCTCCGGCATGTAGCCGCCGTAGGCCCCCTGGTGGAACACCACGTCAATGTCGGCCAGGGCCGCGCGCATCGTGGCCCGGTCGGTCAGGTCGCCGCGGACGAACTCGGCCTGCGGGTTGACCCACGCGGGTTTACCGTCGCGGTGCGTTTGTGGTTCCAGGTTATCGAGCACGCGCACCCGCCAGCCCTCGCGGACCAATAAATCGGTGACGTGCGAGCCGATGAGGCCGGCGCCGCCGGTGACGAGGGCGCGTCGGGACGAGGGGGGTGCGGGCATGGTGGGCCGCTGCTCTAAACGCCGCGGCGAGTCACTTCACCAACAACCGGTCGGGCCGGCTCGACCCGAGGGACAGCCGGCGGGACCCCGCGCCCCGGCGGCTTTCCATCAACGCCAGCACGCCGCCGACGGCCGCGAGGAAGGCGCTGGTGGCCAGCGTGGCAAACCCCAGGGTCAGCACCCGCTGCTGGTCGTTCTCCGCGCGGGACTCGCGGACCAGCTCGAGGATGGTGAGCCGGAGCTGGTGCGCCTCGAACTCCGAGATGTTCGGCCGCGCCAACCGGGCGCCCAGGGTGTCAATGGCCAGGCGGATGGCGTCCTGCGTCTTATGTGACAACCCGCTCTGGTCAAGCGAGAACGCCTTGAAGCCGTCCACCAGGGTTTGCAGGCTCGGGTTGAGCAGCAGCAGGTAGCCCGAGAGCGACTCGTCGGACAGCGCCCGCCGGGTGAGATTCGCTTCCAGCACGGCGCGGATGGTTTCCGCCGTCGCCCGCAACGGCTCGACGACGCCCGTGGCGGCGCGGACCTCGGCAAGGATGAGTTCCTGGTTCATGGGGCGGGAAGTGAAGTGAGCGGGGCAGGTCTTGTCCGCAGATTACGCAGATTATTCCTGGCCGAAAGGCGGGGGAACAGCAGACCGACTCCGCGCACTAAAATAATCTGCGTGATCGGCGTAATCTGCGGACAAAGATCGGCGGCGTGTCTGGTTTAGTCGAACAACGCCGCCAGCCGCCGCAGCCTACTCCGGCGTCCCGTCAGGCGCGACGCGAAAAAAACCGCCCCGCCCACGGCCAAGGCCCCGCCGACAGCGGCGAGGGCCAGCGGCAGGGGGTCGGGCGGCGCGGGCGGCAGGGGGATAAAGCCGTCCGGGGTCACGGGTCGGGCCGGCGCGTGGGCGTAGCGGTCGTGCGCCGGCGGGTGGAAACGGGCGACGAGCCGGTCCAACCCCGCGGCCGCCTCCGCCCCGCGCATGGCGTAGCCGTGACCCGGTGCGAGGAGTTGCGGGCGCAGGTCGGCCAGGGTTTCCACGGAACTCCGCGCCGAAGCCCAGTCCGGCGTGAAGGGCAACGGCGGTCGGCTGACTTGCCGCGCCCAGGTGAACCCGCCGGCCACCCAGCTCTGGAGGTCCACGGTGGCGAAAGCGTCCCCCGCCAGGAGGGTGCCGTCGTCGTCCCGGTAAAAGGAGACGTGCCCCGGCGAATGCCCCGGGGTGGCCAGCCAGCGCCAGCCGGGCAGGCCGGGCACGGCGCCGTCCGCCGGCAGCGCCTGGAGGAACGGGCGCAGGTCGCGGCCGGCGTTGGGGAAAAAGCGGGACATGAACCCCATGAACCCGCCGACGGTCGGGTCCCCCGGCGCGTAGTCGGCCCGGCCGTTCAGGAACGGGAACTCCCCCGGCGCGGCATAGACCGGCGCCTCGCCCCAGCCCTCCGCCAGTTCGCGGGCGCTGCCGGCGTGGTCGAAGTGCCCGTGGGTGAGCAGGATGGCTTCCGGCCGGGCGTCGGGTCCGAAGCGGGCCGCCGACGCGGCGCGCACCGTGGGGGCGAAGTGCGGCAGCCCGGTGTCCACCAGCACCCACGGCCCCCCGCCGGGGGCGCCGACGAGGTAGCAGTTGACGAACACCGTGGTGACGCGGGCGAGGTCGGGCAAGATTTCCTGGAACATGGCACCGGAGGAATCGCGCCGGGCCGGAGCCGTTGGCCGCAAAAAGGAAGCCTCCCCGGCTCACTTCCGCACCCGCATCCCCGCCGCCTCGTCGTAGCGCAGCGGCCGGTCCAGCTTCGGCAACGGCGATTCCCGGGCCGGGTCCACGCGGGTCCCGTGCGGCCAGTCCGGCGGGCAGATGGCGATGAAGCGGGCAAACCCCCCCGTCCCGCCGCCGAGCTTCGGGTAGCCGATGGCGACCAGCGCCCCGCTCTCGGGCGCCTGGTCGAGGTGGGCCACGCCCTCGGCCTGGGTGTAGCCGTTTTTCAGCAGCCACGCCTCGCCCTCCAGGTCCGGCGTCGTGTCCGTGTCGAGGGGTTCGTGACCGTGGAAGAGGATGTGCCGCTGCTCGTGCAGGAACTTCAGCGCGGCGAGCCCGACGCCGGGGAACACGGTCTCGCCCGCGAGCTTCGGGTCCGGCCAGCCCCGGCTCCA
The DNA here is from genome assembly GCA_964243185.1 of uncultured Chthoniobacterales bacterium. Taxonomy (GTDB): domain Bacteria; phylum Verrucomicrobiota; class Verrucomicrobiia; order Chthoniobacterales; family SZAS-18; genus CAXTFX01. Next base: position 284 of record CAXTFX010000086.1, on the reverse strand, counting down.
GTCCGAGCGGACGAACACGACGCTGCCCTCGGGAACGCGCTGGCCGTGCGTGGTTTCCCAACGCTCCACGTCCGCGACCTGGAGCGCGTAGCCGGGGTCCTCCTTGACCTGTTTCACGATGGAAATGACCACCAGCGGACGCACGCAAAACGTCGGTGGCAGCTCGTCAATCGCGGGGAAATCCGGGTTCCAGTGGGCGGGCGGGTCGAGCTGGGTCCCGAGCTGGTCGGTGGAGAGGGCGTAGGCGGTGGCCTCGAAGCCGTCGGACCCGTATGCGTAGGGCG
>CAXTFX010000085.1:1224-12583 GCA_964243185.1 uncultured Chthoniobacterales bacterium | reverse complement strand
AAGCGCCGGCCGAGCGCGACGCCCTTGGCCGCGGCGGCGGGCCGCACGCTGGCCAGGGCCGCCTCGACGACGGCCGCCAGGTCCAGCGGGCGGGAGTTCAGCCGCAGCTTGCCGCAGATGATGCGGCTGACCTCCAGCACGTCCTCCACCAGCCGGGCCTGCGCGCGGGCGTTGCGCTCGATGATCTCCACGCCCTCGCGGACCTCGCCGGGGGTGGAGTCCCCGGTGCGGAGGATCTCCGCCCAGCCGAGGATGGCGTTGAGGGGCGTTCTCAGCTCGTGGCTCAACGTGGCCAGGAACTCGTCCTTGGAACGGTTGGCCGCCTCCACGGCGGCGCGGGCCTGCTGCTCGAAGCGCAGGAGCTCGACGATCTGGGACTGGGCCAGCTTGCGCTCGTTGATCTCGACCTGGAGGTAGGCGTTGGCGTCCCGCAGCGCGCCGGTGCGCTCCTCGACGCGGCGCTCCAGGTCCTCGTTGGCCTGGCGCAGGGCCTCCGCGGCGCGCTTGCGCTCGACGGCGTAGCGGATGGATTGGAACAGGGCGTTGCCGTCAATGCGGGCTTTGACGAGGTAATCCTGGGCGCCCTCGCGCACGGCGTTAACGGCGCTGCTCTCGTCGTCGAACCCCGTGAGCACGACCACCGGCAGGGCGGGGGCGGCCTCCAGGAGCCGGGCCAGGGTTTCCGACCCGTGGGAATCCGGCAGGGAGAGGTCGAGCAGGGCCACGTCGGGCTGGGCCCCGTCGCCCAGCCGCTCGAAGGCGGTCCCGAGGCTGGGGGCGTGGTCCAGCGTGAAGGGCGGGCTCCCCGGCGCGTCCACGAGGTGCTCGCGCACGAGCCGGGCGTCCCCGAGGTTGTCTTCAATGAGCAGGATGTGCAGGGGCAGCGAGTTCATTGACGAGGCGAAAAACGGACGGAGCGCGGGGGGCGGACGGGCGGGCGGGGCGGAACCGGGCGGTAGGAAAGCGGCCGGCGTGCCGCGGGGGACGGTAACGCCGGGGGCGGCGGGAGAAAAGCGGCGAAAGGCAACTCCTCCCTACCGCGCCGGCTCCCCCGCCGCGCCGAGGTGCGTGCGGAAGAACTCCACGACGCGCCGGCACAACGCCTCGCGCACGACCGGGTCGGGAACCTGGTGGGTCAGCCCGGACAGCGGGAGAATCTCGAAGGGCCGGCCGGCCCGGAACAGGGCGTCGGCGAGACGCAGGCTGTGGCGCAGATACACGTTGTCGTCCGCCGTGCCGTGGACCAGCAGCAGCGGCCGGCGCAGGTCCTTCGCGAGCGGCAGCAGGGAGGCGTCCGCGTAGGCCCGCGCGGGTTCCGCGCCCGCGGCGCCCTCGGCCGGCACCCCGAGGTAACGCTCGGTGTAGTGGGTGTCGTAGTCCATCCAGTCCGTAACCGGCGCCCCGGCCACCGCGGCCCTGAACACCTCCGGCCGGCGCAGGACGGCCAGCGCGGAAACGTAACCCCCGAAGCTCCAGCCGGTAATGCCTATCCGCTCGGCGTCCATTTCCGGGAACCGCGCGCACAACGCCCGCACCGCGGCGGCCTGGTCGCGCACCGGCACCTCCCCGAGCTGGCCGGCCAGGGCCCGCTCCCAGTCCCGGCCCCGGCCAGGGGTGCCGCGGGCGTCCAGGGCCACGACGATGAAGCCCTGGTCAGCCATCCACTGGTCGAGCAGGTAGGGACCCGCGGCGCGGTTGACCTTGTTGGAGCCCGGCCCGCCATAGACGTCCACGATGACCGGCAGCCGCCGGCCCGCCGTGGGGTCGAAGTTGCGCGGGCGGATGACGACGGCGTGAAACCGGGGGCTTTCCGCCGTCGTCACGAACTCTAAGTTGGGCTGAAACGGCGGCTCCTCCGCGACGGTGGGCAGCTCGCCCAGGACCGCGTTGTCCGCCGTCCGGCGCACGAACGCCCGCCGCAGGGTCGTGGGGGTTTCGACCGTTTCCACGAACACGCCGCTGCCGCCGACCTCCGCCCGGTGCTGGCCGGGGGCGTCGGTCAGCGCCGCGGGGGCGCCGCCGGCGAGCGGGGCGCGAAAGAGCTGGAACTCGGCCGGGTCGGTGCCCGCGCGGTAGTAAACGTCCGTCCCGGCGACGCCCGCGATGCCCCGGTAGCCGGCCGTGCGCGGGACGAGGGTCGCGCGGGGCGCCCCGTCCCGGCCGTGGACCTCCAGTTGCGGGGCCCCGTCGCGCTCGGAGGTCCACAGGAAACCGCCCCCGGGCAGGGAGGTTTCCGCCAGCCAGCGGGGCATCTCGTGGTCCAGGTTGACCCACGCCGCGTCCCGCTCCGTCCACAGGGGCTTGGTGGCACCCGTCGCCGGGTCCGCCGCGAGGACGACGACCTCCCGCTGGTCGCGGCTCTGGACGACCAGGGTCAACGGGCCGTTCCCGCCCCAGACGCACCGCGCGACGTAGGGCAGCCGCGCCGCGTCCCAGCGCAGCCACCGGGTCTTGGCCCCGCCGTTCTCCCGCGCCGGGCAGACCCCGAGGCGCACGGCGACGTTGGCCTTGCCCGGCCGCGGGTAGAACTGGCGCACCGGCGGGACCTCGGGCCGGGCGGGGTCGGCGACGGACCAGCTTTCCACCTTCGCGGCGTCGGCCTCCTCGTAGAGCAGGCTCCGGCCGTCCGGCGCCCACCAGTAGCCCGCCGAGCGGCCCATCTCCTCCTGGGCCACGAACTCGGCCAGCCCGTGGGTGAGCGTCGCGGTGGCGCCCCGGGTGACGCGGCGCTCGACCTTGGTGGCCAGTTCGAGCAGGTAGAGGTCGCCCCCACGGACGTAGGCCACCTGCTTGCCGTCGGGCGAGAGCTTGGGGTCCACGAGGTCGCCCGCGCCGGTCAGCTCCGTGACCACGGCCGTGGCGAGGCGTAGGACGTAGAGCTTGCCCCCGAGCGGCAGGAGGATGAACGAGCCGTCCCGCGCCAGCTCGAAGGCCGTGAACCCGCCCGCCGTCACGCGCTGGCGTTCCCGGCGCGCTTTTTCCTCGGGGGAAACGGTTTCCTCCGCGCCGGCGCGGTTGCCCAGCACGTCCTCCGGCCCGAGCAGGCGGCGGGTCCCGGCGGTGGCCACGTCGAACTCGCAGAGCTCCTGCCGGGCGTCGCGCGGGCCGCGGGCGCGGAGGAAATAAACGTGCCGGCCGTCCCCGGCGGGTTTCGCCCCCACGGGCCGGCCCAGGGTAAAGCCGCGGGTGGCGGCAAAGTCCCGCAGGAAAACGTCTTCCCCGGCCGGGGCACGCGGCGGAAAACACAGGCCGACGAAGACTAAGAGCGGGAACAGGAGCCAGCGGGCACGGCGGGAACGGGGGGGCATCGCGCGGGAACCCTACACCGGTTTGCCACTTTGTTGACCCGCCGCCGACGGTTGCGCCGCGCGGTCCCCCCGCAGCCGGGGCGCCAAACGCGCCGTTTGCGAGTCAACGGCGAGAGCCGGGGCGCGCGGGACGGCTCCCGGAAAGAATTCCCCCGCCAGAAGCCAACAGAAGGCGGCCGGGGGGGTGGTCGAACGGGCGAGCACGCAAGCTGCTACCGTGGAGTCATCTCCTGGGGCCCCGGCGCCCCGGAGGACCCCTTATGCGTTCCGTATCCCAGCGCAGGGCGCCACGCGCCGGTTCCGCAGGGTTCACCCTGTTGGAGCTGCTCATCGGCATCTCCCTGCTCGCCACCTTCAGCGTCAGCGCGATCTATGCCCTGACCAGCTTCAACCGCAACGCGGCCGTGAACCGCAACGCCACCGCGGTGATGGCCATCCTCCAAGACCGCATGGACCGGGTGCTCACCGCCCCCTACAGCGCGACGAGCACCTCGCCCCTGCTCGCCGCCACAGGCGACGGCGCGGACGTGGACGGCGACGGCATCCCCGACGGGGTCGCGGAAAGCTGGCCGGACCCCTCCGGCGCCGCCCCCCCGGACAACGTGCCCATCGTCGTCACCCGCGACGCCAACCAGACCGGCGTCGTCCGCGGCACGCTCTACCGGCGCGTCGCCCCGGTCGGCACGGCCTACGGCATGGCCAACGATGCCGACCTCCTCCAGGTCTCTTACCTGCTCCGCTACAGCTACCGGGGCCGGAACTTTTCCACCCGGCTGGTCTCGCTCAAGGCCCGCGATTGACGCCCGAATATTTCCCCTCCCCGCGCAACCATGAAGACTCGCGCCCGCTTCCCCGCCCGCCCGACCCGGCGGGGCTTCACCCTGGTCGAGCTGCTCGTCACCCTGGCCGCCTTCAGCCTGGTGGGTGGACTCGCGTTTGCCGTGTTCCAGGACGGGTTCGACCAGTTCATCCGCAACATTTCCATCAACAAGAGCGAGAACTCGCTGCGCTACACCCTCCAGCGCCTCAAGCGCGACATCACCCTGGCCGTCCAGTCGCCTACGCTGGTGAGCTACGACCCGACCCGCGCCACCCCGCTGATGGCCGTGCCCGTGGCCGCCACCGGGTTGACCTCCGCCCCGGGCATCCGGCTCGTCGTCAACCCCGGACCGGCCTACTGCCTGACCCCCGCGGGCAGCGCCAACGACCTCGGGAGCACGACGCCCCTGCCCGCCAACACCCTGTCCTACCGGCTGTGGCGCCACGTCCCCACCGGCGCCAACGGGGCGGACCCCGCGCCCCTGCCCACCATTGACGCCGCGGCGTCGGCCGGCGGGAACTTCAGCCGCAACGACCGGCTGATGTTCCTCTACCCCGCCGCGCCCGCGCGCCCGGCCGCCCCGCCCTGGCCCGCCTCCACCCAGCAGATCATCTCGGAAGGCACCGCGCCGGCCGTCGTCAGCGCCAAGCCGGGCCGCCGCCTCACCTCCCTGACGGTGGGCGGCGCGACCGCGGCGTTCTTTGACGTCACCGTGGAGGACCTCCGGCCGGTCCAGGCCCTGTCCGGGGTCAACCCCTGCAACACCGCCTACGTCGTCCACGAGGTCGCCTACGCGGTCTTCACGAACCGGGACGGGGGGGGCAACGCCGTTTCCCGCGAGCTGCGTTACTTCCCCTCCGCTGACGACCCGGCCAACTTCACGGTGGTCTGCCGGGACCTCGACCCCATCCCGGCGGAGCGGGCCCGGGACGACCTCGGCAACCTGATCCTGGACGCGGGGGGCAACCCCCAGGCCGTGCAGCCCTTCACGGTCAAGGGCGACGATCTGTCCAACGTCCGCGTGAACCTGCCCATCCGCGCGCAGGATTACGCCCGGGTCATCGCCGAACGCCGTTTGTCGGCCGGCGCCCCCAACGTCGCCAGCGAGTTCAACGTTTCCATCTCCTCCAAGCCCCAGATGGGCAACCGCAACAGCGTTCGTAACTAACCACCCGCCCGCTCCACCCCATGAACCACCCCCTTCCCCGCCACCGCACCCGCCGCGGCAGCACCCTGGTGCTCGCCATGTTCGTCATCGTCACGGTTTCCGCCCTGTTGGGCATCGCCCTGGAATACACCTCCCGCACGGGCGTCCTCAGCCGGCGCGGGCGCGACGTGGTCCCCGCGCAGGCCCTGGCTGACGGCGCCCTGGAGGTAGCCTACAAACGCTGGAAAACCTGGATGATCCAGAAGGGCAACACCGCGACCCCCAGCGCCACCGACCTCAACGTCGGCGGCACCTGCATCCTGAACCCGACCGACATCCTCACCCGGCTCAACGCCGTCCCCGGCCACGAGGGTTACACCGTGCGCGGGGTGCGCGTGGTCCCCGTGGACCGGGAGGACAACGAGATCACCGAGCACCCCGTCTCCGCGGCCAACATCAACCGCATGAAGGCCACCGTCCCCGTGGAGGGTCACGCCGGCTGGAGCGGCAAGGCCGTGTCCTACCGCGCCCAGGCCGTGGTTACCTGCGACAACCTGCCGGACGTCACCGGCACAGGCTTCGACCCCGGCGACGGCGGGGGCCGGCGCCTGACCGTCACCGTGTCCCGCTTCTTCCAGAAGTCCGATTCCTCGCTCTTTCAAGCCATGTTGTTCTTCCAGAACGACCTGGAGCTGCACCCCGGTCCCGACATGACCCTTTACGGGCTGATCCACACCAACTCCAACCTCTTCGCCGCCGCCGGCACGAGCGGTAGCGTGAAGTTTTCCTCCAACGTCTCCTACTCCGGCGACGCCACCAACCCCGTCCTCGCCGACCCCCTGAACCCGGTCACCCGCCCCGGCACCGCCTCGCTGACGACCACCAACGTGACCAGCGGTCTGACGGAAGCCAACCACATTGACGCCCGTGGCTACGTGGACGGCATCACCAAGACGCTCGCCACCCAAGAATCCGGCAGTTGGGGCGGAGGTTACAAACAGGCCGAATACGTGGACCGCTCCAACCAGCTTTCCAACGTCTCCCCGATGGACCCCCTCGGCACGGCCACGGAATCCGCCGTCCACGCGGCGGACGTCAACGACAACACCCTCGGCGGATTGCACGAGATCATCGAGCGCCCCGTGCCCGCCAGCGCCACCAACCCGAACCCCAACGCGGCCGTGCCGGACCGCGAAGCCTACGCCAACCGGCGCGTTTACAACTACGCCGGGCTACGCATCCTTCTCAACCGCAACGCGCCCGTTGGCACCAACAAAGTGCGCGTCTATAAGCCGGACGTTTCCGACCCGCTCTGGTCCGACAAGGGCAGCACGCCGAAGTCCGTCGAGATCGTGCCGAGCACCAACCCCCTTACCCCCAACATCGCCAACCAGATCCTGGACGCCGTCACGGCCTCAGCGGGCACCGCCCAGCCCAACGGCACCGGCACGGGGGACATCAAGGACTTCCGCGAGAACCGCCAGGTCAACGTCAGCAACGTGGACGTGCAGAAGCTCACCCCCGCCCTCAACGCCTACACAGAATACAACGGCATCCTCTACATCGCCGACATCACCAACGCCAACCCCCTCGGGGAAAGCTCCAACGTGGACGCCATCCGCCTGCGTAAGGGCGGCGTGCTGCCCGACGACGGCATGACGGTCGTCACCGATGGGGCCATCTACGTGCAGGGCGACTTCAACTCCGGCGCCACCTACGGCCCCGACGGTCCCGGCGGGAAGAGCATCCTGGCCACCTCCCCCGTCTCCAACGCCAACACGGACCCCACCCAATACACCGTCGCCGGCTACACCCAGAAACCCAGCGCCGTCATCGGCGACGCGGTGATGATCCTTTCCAACAACTGGAGCGACGACAACGGGAAAAACTCCGACATGGGCTCGCGCATCGCCGTGCCCACGACCTTCAACGCCGCCATCCTCTCCGGCGCCGTGCCCACGACCGCCACGGCCGCCAGCGGCGGGGCGCACAACTTTCCCCGGTTCCTGGAAGACTGGTCCAACAAGAACTTCACTTACTACGGCTCGATGGTGCAGCTCTACACGTCCCAACACTGGAAGGGTAACTACGGCACCAGCAACGTCTATTCCCCGCCCCGGCGCCGGTGGTTCTTCGACAACACCTTCCTGACCAGCGCGCCGCCCGGAGGCTGCCTGGCCACCAGCACCTACAGCCGCGGGCGGTGGGTGCGCTATTAGGCCGCTTCGCAGGATGACGAAGGACGAAGGAGTAGCCCAATGACGAACCCCCAAACGACGGAAAAAACCCCCGGGCTTGCGGCTTCGGGTGATCTTCGCCCTTCGCCCCTCGTCCTTCGTCGTCCCGCAAAGTGGTCCGCCCTCCTCACCTGGGCGCTCCTCCTCGGCGTCCCCGCGGCCCGCGCCAGCATTGATTTCACCCCGCGCACCCTGGAGCGCGAGGAAGACGGGCAGCGCAAGCGGGTGACCTACATCGTCCCCGCTCCCGGACAGCGCGCGTTGCTCACCGCTCCGGTCGGTTGGCTGCTCTCCGGCGGACCGGCCGGCCTGGAGACCCATCCCCCGAACAGCCCGGGCGGCAGCGTCACGCTTCGTGCCGCGCCGCGGAGCGCCGAGCCTCTGGCCTTCGACGCCAAGGGCCTGGAGCTCTACCGCCGTCGCGCGCTGGCCGACGTGCCCCCCGGCTCGACGGGGGCGCGGATCGCGGAAGAACACCCCGAACCGCTCGGCCTGTCCGGCTGGAAGACCCACGAGTTCGTCATAACCTGGGAGCTGGGCGGCCAATTCTGGCAGGAGAGCGTCATCTTCGTCACGCTCGGCCCGCGCGAGTCAATGGTGGGCACGGCCATCGGGTTGCGGGCCGAACACCCCGCCCTGCGCGAAGGACTGACCCGTCTGCTCTCGAGCTGGAGCCGGGAACCGGGCGCGTAGGGGGGAGAGAGCAAGAGGCAGGGTGCAGGGTGCAGGGTGCAGGGTGCAGGATGGCGGAGTTTCGGGCGTGGCGCTGTCCCGCGGGTCTGGACATCCTGCACCCTGCCTCTTGCATCCTGCATTTTGCTCTCCCCCTCACCGCTGCACCCGTCCGCTGGCGTCGCCGCCCGCGAGGGTTTCCACCTCGGCCAGCGACACCCGGTTGTAGTCGCCGGGAACCGTGTGCTTCAAGGCGCTGGCGGCCACCGCGAAGTTGATCGCCCGCTCCGGCCCGTCGCCGCGGAGCAGGGCGAAGATCAACCCGCCCGCGAAGGAGTCCCCGCCGCCGACCCGGTCCACGACCAGCACGAAGTAGCGGCGGGAGAAATGCGCCTCGCCGTCGGCGTAGAGCATCGCGCTCCAGCCGTTCTCGGAGGCCGAGATGCTCTCGCGCAACGTGATGGCCACCTGCTCGAACCCGAACCGCGCCCGCAACTGGCGGGCGACGGACTCGTAGTTGGCGTGGTCCAGTTGCCCGCTCTCCACGTCCGCCCCCTTGATGCCGAACACGCTCTCGGTGTCCTCCTCGTTGGTCACGCACACGTCCACGAACTCCATCAGCCCGGCCGTGATCTCGCCGGCCTTCTGCCTCGTCCAGAGCTTTTTGCGGTAGTTCAGGTCCGTGGAGACCGTCAGCCCCGCCGCCTTCGCCGCCTGGCAGGCCTCCCGCGTGACCGCCGTCGCGGAATCGCTCAGGGCCGGCGTGATGCCCGTCCAGTGGAACCACCGCGCCCCGGCGAACACGCCCGCCCAGTCCACCGCGCCCGGCTGGATCGCGGCGATGGCGGAGCCCGCCCGGTCGTAGATCACCTTGGAGGCGCGCTGGCTGGCGCCCGTTTCCAGGAAGTAAACGCCCACCCGCTCACCGCCCCGGACCACGCGGGAAACGTCCACGTTCAACCCGCGCAACTCCGTCAGGCAGCGGTCGGCGAGGTCGTTGTCCGGCAGGCGGGTGACGTAGCCGGCGGAGCGGCCGTAGTTGGCCAGGGACACGGCGACGTTGGCCTTCACCACCGCCAAAAGTCATCTCCAGGTGCGGCGCCTGGGCGAAACGTTGGAACCCGGGGGTGGCCAGGCGGCGCATGATCTCGCCGAAGGTGATGACGTCGGGCATGGGGTAAGAAAATCGGGAGGTTGAAGCCAGGGAACGGGGTGAGCGCAAGCGGAATTCGCGGCTGCCGCGGGGAAGGTGATCCCACGGTGGCAGCGGAGCCGCCCGCAGACCCGCCACGGACCGGGCGCTTCCTCCCGCCCCCGGTCCGTCCGCGATCCCGCCGCGACGGAGAATCCGCCGAGGCCTTTCCCCGGTAATGCCGTCCGGGGCGGGGAGGGGGTGCGTATCGAAGGGCACCATGAGCCAAACCCCACCCGACACCACCATCCAGAAAGTCTCCTCCCGCACCTCCCCCAAAGGCCCGCACGGCGAGAAGTATCTCGTCAGCGGCAAAGGCGTCGCCATGCGCCTGTGGGAGCGGGAAACCCCCGGCGCCGACGAGCACGAGACCGCGCGCGACTACGAGACGGTCGGCTTCGTCCTCGCCGGCCGCGCCGAGCTGCACCTGGAGGGACAACTCATCAAGCTGGAGCCCGGCGACTCCTGGCTGGTGCCGAAGGGTGCCCGGCACCGTTACCACATCGTGGAGGCGTTCTCCGCCGTGGAAGCCACCGCCCCGCCCGCCCAGGTCCACGGCCGCGACGCCTGACCGGGACCCTGCGCTGACGACGCTTTCGTCGCGCTGGCCGGCGGAATAACCTAGCGGCTGGCGGGCGCCATCCCCGGCCGGAGGATCCCCGCGCCGGCGCCGGCGCGTGGTCCATCAGTGAGGCGTGCAAGCGCCGTTTCTCAATGACCCAGCATCGCGTGACAGCCCGTGACGTTGAGCATCAAACAGAAAGCGAGGACGCCGGCCACGCAAAGGAAGCCGCCCCGCCGGTGGCGCGCGGCCATCAGTCCGATAAACAGGGCGACGTAGAGGCCGTAAGCCCCGAAGTAGATCAAGGGTGCCCCCGCTTCCTTTGGTGAGGCGCGCAGGGCCGCGCCCAAGCCCACGGGGAACAGCAAAGCGCCGGGTAGCGCCCGCGCGTCGGGGTAGGTGGCCAGGAGCGCCAGCGCGAAGAGGCCGAAGTAAGTCAGCAACGCCGCCCCTAGGCTGACCTCGGACGGTTTCCCCTCCACGGCGTTGGGATTTGGCGGCGTTTCCATAACAGTTTACACCCGGTCCTGCGTCACCTGGGTAAACGCCCCGGCCGCGAGGGCAAAGAGCAGGAAGCCGGCCGCGAGCCAGCCTTCGACAGCGGCCAGACGCCGCCAGGGCCGGCGTCGCAGGATCACCTGCACCACGGAGCCGACGACGAAGTAGCAGGCGGCAATTATCAGTCCGCAAACGTCCAGGAAGGTTCCCAACGCCAAAACATCCAGTCCTTGAATTCCTTCGGGGAGCGGCCGACCGAACTGCTCAAACGCCCAGGCCATCGCCTGCGAGAGCAGCAGCGCGCCAACCAGCCGTTGCGCCACGAGCGCGAGGTGCTCCATGGAGAAGTTCGTCAACCGCGCCGGCGGAGTTTGCCCTGAAAGGTCCACCGGCCAAGGATCACGGTCAGAACCACCCCCGTCACTACATCCGCGAGCACTTCATTTCCAGGGGGTCTCTGAGGGATCACTCACGTTTTCGCCTTCGTCTCGCGCGCCACCTTTCTCGAAAGCGTGCTCCTGGCGCGTCGCAGCCAGCGAACTATCCTTGAGATTGCTCACCTCAGCGGAACCATGATCCCGCTGATCGTGGTCACGGTCCATCCCGAGGTGCAGCTTGACGTGCTGGCCCTGCGGTGAGCGCAAAATGCCGGGGGGACGCGCTGCCGAGGTGCAAAGAGTTTTAGTTCCAGGATGGAAAGAGTCTTCCTTCCGCGGATAACAGCCCAAGGAAAAACTTCCGCCCGGTAAACTGCATTTTCTTTTTGCGAACGAGTCTCAATTACCGCATCGTAGGTCTCGATGCGCTTTATCCGTCGTCTTCGCCGTGAGGTCTCCCCCGCCGTCCCGGTCCTGGCGGGTCGTCGCCCCCCCTTGAAGGCGGGGCCCGGGGGGTGTCCTCCTGGGGTGGGCCGGTTGCGCGCG
>CAXTFX010000085.1:0-1214 GCA_964243185.1 uncultured Chthoniobacterales bacterium | reverse complement strand
CCTGCCCGGCGATCCGCAGGACCTGCTGTTCGACGGCGCCGGTGGGCTGTCCGCTGGTGATCCGCGAGTTGCGCGCGGACCCCACCGCCTGTTTACGGCTGCGGGAGTTGGGTTTCTGCGAGTCGGCCCAGGTTTCCAAGCTCGCCGCCGGGGGCAATCTCATCTGCCACGTCTGCGGGGTGCGGGTCGCGCTCGCCCAGCGCCTGGGCGAGCTAGTGTTCGTCGAGCCGGCCGACCTTTCTCCGCCGTGAACCCCCGGAAACTCTCCGAGATGACCGCCGGGGGCCGCGCGCGGGTTTGCCGCGTCACCCTGGCCGGCGGGGCCCGCCAGCGGTTACTGGAAATGGGATTAACCCCCGGCGCCGAGTTTGAACTCGTGCGCTTCGCCCCGCTCGGGGACCCGCTGGAGATCCGGCTGCGCGGCTACCACCTTTCCCTGCGCCGCCAGGAGGCCGAGAGCGTCGAGGTAGAACCCCTGCCATGAGCACGCCCGTGCTGGAAACTCCCTTGCCGCCCCCGTCCGGGCCGGCCTTCGCCGGGGAAACCCTGTTTCGTCGCGTCGCCATCGCGGGAAACCCGAACTGCGGGAAGTCCACGCTGTTCAACGCCCTGACCGGCCTGCGGCAGAAGGTGGGCAACTACCCCGGCGTGACCGTGGAGAAAAAGGTCGGCCGCTTCTCGGGCTCTCACGGGGAGGCGATGGAGCTGCTCGATCTGCCCGGCGCCTACTCCCTCCAGGTGCGCTCGCCGGACGAGGCCGTTGCCCGCGACGTGCTCCTGGGCCGCCGCCGCGACACGCCCCGGCCCGACGTGGTGGTGTGCGTGGTGGATGCCAACAACCTGGAGCGCAATCTTTACTTCGTCGCGCAGATTTTGGAGCTCGGCTTGCCGGTCGTCGTCGTCCTGAACATGGTGGACGTCGCCGAGCGCCGGGGGCTGGTGCTGGACGTGGGGGTCCTGCGCGCCCGGCTCGGCGTGCCCGTCGTGCGCACCGTCGCCAGCCGCGGCGTCGGGTTGGTGGAGCTGAAGCAGGAACTTTCCCGCGCCACGCTGCCCGTCCCGCAGGTCCTGGCGCCGCTCCCGCCCATGATCGAAGCGGAGGCCGTGGCGCTCGCGACCAGAACCGCCGGGGCCGGGGGTCTGTCACCGGCCGCCGCCCGCGCCGAGGCGCTGCTCCTGATCGCTCTGGAGGATCCGGCCGACCGCCTGGCCGC